>NZ_CP184573.1:0-169729 GCF_049904655.1 Pseudoduganella sp. R-34 | reverse complement strand
GGTCGAGGTCTTTCTGGAGGTAACGGTACCCCCAGTAAAACACTCAGATCTAGCTGCGCAAGTCGGAAAGAGCAATAGAGTGCAGCTGCTGTGCGAGCTCGTTAAGCGTGGTGTCCGCCCGATTGGCCAGAAATCGAACGCGGCCGGCTTCGCGCGCTTTGCGGATGACCTCGGCAAGGGCCTGTTCCCTTAACGAAGGCCTGCCGGCGACCCACTGGCGCTTCGATTCCGCTGCACGTACTGTCAGGCGGCCCTCGCGGACCTGTCGCGGCGTCCACAGCAAAACGAAAATCACGCCTTCGGGAAGCAGGTCGAGGTGCTCTTCACTGGACGGGAATCCATCCAACACGCAGCTGGGAAACGTCGCCACGTATTTGAGCAGCTTCGCAGCCGTGTCATGAATCAGCGGTGCGCCAGGTGCCGATCGGCGCATTGCGGACATCAGCGTCACCGGCACGTCGGCTGGACAATTCTTGGAGTTGGCGAGGCGCCGTAGCAGTCCTACGCTAACATGCTTGAAACCCAGAGTCTCAAGCGCACGGCCAACAGACGATTTACCGCAACCGTGGCGGCCAATCAGGCAAATCAGCGCCATTGGCTACCGCGGCGCCTTTGGCGTGAGCGCGACTTCGATTGTGTTGAGCAGGGTCCTCGCTTCATTCATGTGCGCGACAGCCTTACCTAACGACTCGGCGTGCTCCGGGAAATTCTTCTGCAGCTTGGTGGCGATCTTTTTGGCTTCGACCATGCAGTCTGCACCATCACGCGCATGTTCTACCGCGGTTTCAGCGGTCAGCTTTGCCATGTTCTGGTCCTTCGGAATTAAGTTGATGTGATTCGGTTTCTGTGGTCTCGATCTGCTGTGCCAATGTATGCAACGCGCTCGAGAGCTGTTTGCCCAGATCCAGAATTTCTGGATTGGTGCCCACCCAGGCGATGGCGCCGGCTATAACCAACGTCCGGACGACCAATAAGTACTTCCGGAGCGGATCATCGGCGCGGGGCCGCCGGCCGATAAGAGCAGACCAGGGAATTAACTGATGTTTTCGACGCCCCAGCACGTTACTTATCCCCAAGCAATTTGAATTCGTTTGCTGGAGGCACAGCAGCCTGCTGCACTACCGGTGCGTTTTTTTTCTCGTCGGTACTCAGTACAAACTGGCCTGGCTCTGGAATATCGTCCTTCTCGGCACGGTCCTTCTGCTTCGTGCTCAATTCTGGAACATAAACCGGTTGCACTTTGCGCGCTGCAGTTGGTGTAGGCACTCGGCTACGATCAGGAATTGGTGAAGGCATACTCTCGAACGCTTGCTCGGGAGGGATGACAGCAATCGGTTGCTGGATCGCAGGCGGGACTGTCGAAGAAGCTGCTGGTTGGGCTGGGGCCGCGCTTTTAAGCTCGGCCACTTGCTTTTGCAGCACAGCGACACCTTCTTTCGTATGAACCAGGTCGCGCACGAATTCGCGGGCCCCGTCAATACTAAAGTTCACCGCGATGACCGCAGGAACCAGGGCCGCGTACAGCAACTTGAGGCGGCGGGTGGATTTGGAATTGTCGTGGCGCTCTGTGGATTTTCGGCCCTGGTCTGTGTTTGGGGCCGTCTCGCCGGCGTGTGGTTGATCCAGGTATTGATCTTCAGCGGCGACAACTGGCGGAGCGGCTACATCGCCAACGCTTTCCCTGGCAGGCATATGGAGCAAGACTGCCGTCGGCGGAAGATCGGGGGAAGTTGTGGGGGGCGTCCTACCATCTGGTACTACGGGCTCCAACAAAGAGTCTTCGGCAACCTTTGTCGGACGCGCAAAGGACGATTCGTTCGCCGCGCGGTCGGAAAAGGCAGGTTTGCATTTGGTGATGCTCGATCGTGCGCCCTCAGTTTGGGGCGGGGCGGCTTCGGTCCTTTGGTCCTTTCTCCCTGCTGGTTCATTGTTGCCAGCGATTGGTATAGAAAAACGCACCGTCGCCGGCGTCGCCACCATGCTCGCGTAGGTTGGGGACTTCTGCTCTGCTTGCGGCACGCATTTCGGCTCCTCAGGTTCACGAGGAGTGCTGTCATTCGCACAAGTTCTGCTGCAATCGATAACCATGGATTTCATGTCGACCTGTTTCGAGGTGGGTGGGACGGTTCCTTAAGTGGGCATACCTTACGCCTCGCGCGAGGCTGACTGCCGCCAAAAGCCCAAGGAATCCAATCCAGATTCCCATCTTCGGCCAGTCTGGCCACCACAGACAAATAATCCGGGCGAAAATCGGTCGCCTTTTGTTTTGAATAACCAGAGCGCAGTCGGCAGGATGTGGGTTCTTAACCAATTCGAAGGACGTCAACATGACCGAAGCAACCCCAACCACTACCGGTAACAACGATATGTTCACGGACGCGCTGCACGAAGTTGCCAGCGCTGAGGATCAGCTGCGCGGCAGCCTGGTGGAAGAAGGCGAGACGCAGCTGAACGCTTCTGCTGTCGGCGCCGTAAATGCAGCGCAGGCGGACGTGCTGCGCTCGCGCGCCCAGCGTGAACGCAACCGCGGTATCAAAAACCTGGAAAAGCGCCATGAAGGTGTCGCATCGGTTGTTCTGAAGGTCGCTCTGAACGAGCGCGTGATCGGCTCCGCATTCGAACGTTGGTATGCTGGCTGCGAAAACGGCATTTTCGTTCTCGGCAAACGTGCCCACCTGTTCGTCGGTGACACCAGCGCCGAGCAGCTCATGAACCAGGTAATCGCCAAGATCCAGGCGCTGGAAAATGAAGCCAAAACCGACCTCGAAGGCGTGAAGCAGCAGCTAAGCATTTACCTGACCGAAGCTTCCATCAAGCCGCAGTACGTGAAACCAGCCTCCGAGCGCGAAGTACAGCTACGCACCCAGTTGGCCCACCGTCTGCTGAAGGTAGTGCTGGCTCAAGACCAGATCCTGATGGGCCTGGTGCAGCTGCACTGGAACGGCGAAATCGAGACCGCGCACATCGAAGCGCAGGAAAACAAGGCCAAGAAAGGGTTGCGTGACCTGGCCACGTTCCTGAGCAAGACCATGCGCGGTATGCGCAGCAAAGTCGAGCAGAAGGCCAAGTCGGCGCCGGCGCCTGAAGCCGGCGAAGCAGCCAACTCCGCCAGTATCGAACAACAGGACGCCGCTTGATCGGCCACCTTGCCAAGCTGAACCCCGAGCAAAGGGCCGTAGTCGATGCTCGGGGCCACTGCCTGGCGATCGCATGCCCTGGTTCGGGCAAGACAAGCACGGCCGCCTCCAAGGCGGCCGTCTTGCTTGGCGAAGACCGCCGGGTCGCTGCCGTCACGTTCACAAAAGATGCGGCGCTGGAACTTCGTGAACGCATCGTCAAAATCGCCGGCGAAGAGGCAAGTCCCCGTCTGTTAGTCGGGACGTTCCATAGCATTTGCCTGCTCATGGCATTCCCATCGAGGGCACGCAGCCAGTTCGGCCGCGAGATATTGATGGATATGAGGTCCCCATTCAACGAGGAGTGGGACCTGGTCAAGACCGGTGTCCAGTTCCAGTTCGTTCAGCGATCGTTGAAGGAAAATGGAATCAACATGAAGGTTCAAGATGCTTTGTTCGTCATTGAGGCGGCAAAGGAGTCCGATTCGCTCGATCACCTCGACGATGAAACTCGGGGGTTGGTAGAAACCTACCAAGACATCATGCAACGCTCTGGAAAAATCGATTTCCAGGACATTATCCTCAAAACAAACAAGGCAATGCGGGATGGCACGCTGACGCCCTTGGCGGTGAACGACATGCTCGTCGACGAGTTTCAAGACACCGACAAAGCCCAATTCGAATGGATCGGACACCATGCCTTGGCAGGCACAAACCTCACCGCCGTCGGCGATGACGATCAGTCGATTTACGGCTTCCGCCGCGCGCTAGGGTACGAGGGTATGGACCGACTCACTAAGGAGTTCGGAGCCGACCGCATACTACTGGGTACGAATTACCGGTGTCGGGCCGAGATCCTAGGCGCGGCGCAACACCTTATCAACCACAACACCGAACGGATTGAAAAGCGCCTGTTCGCGCACAAAGGGGAGGGCGGGGTAGTGGCCTGGGAGACGTTCAAGGACGTCGCAACCGAGTCCGCTGCGGTCGCCGAGGAAGCGGCACAGGCTCTCGGGGAGGGCGCCGAGTTCGCTGTGATCGCCCATACCAACCGGGAGCTGATCGACATCCAGCGGGCCCTGATGATGCGCGACATTCCCTTCCGGAAGTCTGATGGCAAAAGCCTTTTCGATTACGTGGAAGTTCAGACCTTCGGCGCGGTGCTGCGTGCCCTGATCAAGGTGAGCGCCAACGACATCGATATGGCTTTGGCCTGGACTGGAATGAGCGAAGGCGACTCGCGAGAGATCCGACGCTTGTTCGGCTCCTCGATCCGAATCGGCAGCCCAAAGGATTTTGAGGGCAGCAACGTGTCAGAAGCCGGGGTGAAAACCTGGCGCAACTTCGCGAAGAAGTACAACGAATGGGCATCTTTGCTGCAGCAAGGCTTCAATAGCCTGCTCCACATGGGTGTTCATGAATGGCTGCTGGAGACAATCCAAAAGCCGAATAGCGATTACGTCCTGCAGACGGCCGCCGACTTATTTGACCCCAAGCAGAAGAACCTGGCCAAGCACCTGTCCGACCTGAGAAGCGCAGAACAGAAAGCCAAGCAGGAAGAAAGGGCTGCCGTCGAAACCGGCGAACAACGGAAGAACGTGGTTTGGCTGCTAACCGCACACGGATCGAAGGGCCTTGAGTTTGACAGGGTATGGATTGTCGGTGTGCAGCACGGTGCCTTCCCCTCGGAGAAGAGTTCACTCGAGGAGGAGCGTCGGCTGATGTTTGTTGCCATGACTCGGGCGAAGGAAATGCTCTGGGTCTCGGCGACCAAGGATAAAAAGCCAAGCTTGTTCGCATATGAGTCGAGGCTGCTAGAAGCACCAAAACGCGGTGCCAAAAGCTGATGCGAAGGACGGATTTTCCGCAATAAATCAGCAACATACGGGAACTGCGTTGCGACACAAAATGTTACCCCAAACCAGAGGGCGCCAATGTGGTGCCCTTTTTGTTTTGTAAAAGCGGCTTGGTTTCCTCGGCGTTTCAGCGCGATTTGTGGCCTTGCATCGTGGATCATCGGGCACTTCTGGCGAAACCCAAACTAGTCAACGTCCAATGCTAAACGTCAACGTCGTCGTAAACCTCCTTCGCATGAACTTGAAGCCGTTGGACCAATGGCTCAATGACAAGAAGGTCACGGAGATCATGATTAACCCCGGTGGCCACGTGTTTGTGGAAGAGGGGAGCGTGATTAACTACAAGGGCGAGTTGCTCTCTGAATCCTCCATTGAGACTACGTTAAAGGCGGTGGCGAAGTACGCGGGCAAGGATCTGCGCAAGAACACAGGCGACGCGATCATCTACGCGAGCATTGACGACTTCCGAATCGCCGGTGCCCTGGCGCCCGTTAGTCCATCGGGTTCATTCATCACCATCCGAAAGCACCTCGATAAGGATGAACGCCCAACTCTGGACCAGCTGATCGAGTGGGGAGCCCTCACCGGGAAGCAGGCCGACCTGCTCGTTGACCTACTAATTCATCAGCGGCTCAACACGATCGTCGGTGGAGGCACCGGCTCTGGGAAGACCACGTTGCTCGGCGCCCTGCTGAACCTGATTCCGAAGCATGAACGGATAATGTCGATCGAGGACTCGCGCGAGATCCACGTCGACATTCCCAACTTCGTTCCGCTCCTCACCAATGCCGACCTCAACATCACTGCCCGCGACATGGTGAAGCTCGCCATGCGCTCGCGGCCTGACCGTCTGCTGCTCGGCGAAACGCGAGGCGATGAAACTTACGACCTTATCCGCGCTTTCAATTCAGGTCACCCAGGTTCGATTTCCACGATTCACGGCGACTCCGCCCTCGAATCGTTAGGGGCACTGGAAATGCTTTACCAAATGTCGCTTCCAGATAACGCCTCAATTTCCGCAGAACTCGCTCGCGAGTACATCGCCAAGGCGGTGAAACTTGTTGTATTCGTTAATCGAAGTATCAATGTCGTCGACGGGGTTGCCCGCGTCGTACGTCGTGTAGAAGAAATCAGCCTCGTAAAAGGAGTAGTAAATGGCAAATATGTTCTCGAAAACCTTGCGTAAGGCGCACGCGCTGAAGCAGTCCGCAATCGCAACCTATAGCGCAAGCAGCACCAACAAAAAAGCAGCCCTGAAAGCCGCTGTAGGCCTGGCCATCGTCATGCTGCCTGAAGTCGCATTTGCACAGTCCGGCGGCAACGCCGGCGCCGGATTCTTCTGCTACATCGCCCAGTACTTCAAGGCCATCGTCGGTACTGCGGCCCTGGTCGCTATCACCATGTGGGCGATCGAACACGTGTTCAAGGTTTCGAAGCTGCACGACGTGGTGATCACCGTCGGTACCGCTTGCGCGATCGTCATCGGCGGCACGACCCTGATCGTGAATTCCGGCCTGACCACCAGCTGCGTGCTGTAACCTCATGCGCGAATCGAGCGTCAACCAGGCCTTACAAAAGCCAAGACTCAGCAATGGCATATCGTCCACCGCAATGGGCGTGATCTGGGGGCCTGCTGTACTAGCGTTCATCCTCATTGGAAACTCCGGCATTTCCAAAAGCTGGTTGTGGGCGCTCATTCCGCTTGGTATTGGTGCGCTTGCGCACTCCGTCCTGCGGTGGATCTACCGTAAGGATCCGCGCATTTTCGCGATGTACGCGAAGTACTCCATCTTGTCCACGTCGTATCACCCTGATGCGCGCGAGACATTGCCTGAATCCTTTGAGCGGCCAGCTAAAGTCGGTCGCGGCCTTCGAATCTAGCCACCCATGTTAAACATCAAATTTCGCGAAGAGGAGCATACGCATCCGCTTCAAGCCCTTTGCCCCTGGATCGACTTCATCACTCCAGAGCTGGTGTTGAACAAGGACGGGTCGCTCCTGGCCGCGTTCAAGTACCAAGGGGTAGACCCGGACAATCTGAGCAATGTAAAGGTCTCTGCGGTCACCTCTCGCTTCGAAGATACGATCAAACAGCTCGACAAGCGGATAACCGCTTGGTGGATCGTCGATAAACGCCGCGACTTCACCTACGCGGAAGGGGAGTTCCAGAACCAGACCGCGGCCGCGCTGGACGACGCATACTCCCAGAGTTTCCGTGAGGGCAAGCACTACTCCATCACTTACACCCTCTACATGCTGTTCACCGGCGATTCGGGCACTAGCAAATTCCTCGATCGCATGCAGCGCATCCAGTCCGACAAGGGCGGATCGTTATCGTCCGCATTTATCGGCGCCGTGAAGGAGTCGATTTCCGGGCGCGTGGCCTTTGCCCGCGACCAGGGCGTCCTGCGTGAGAACATCCACACCTTTGAACGAATCCTCGCCGGCTTCGTTAGCTCGGTTCCTCTCTCGACATTCCGGTTGACCAAAGAGACTGGCTTCGATTCAGCCTTAGCGACACTGCTCAATCGTGCGAGCGATCCAATCACCTATCGGAAACCAAAGCGTTCCATGCTCGACTCTTGGGCGCCCGCAAACTATGTCGCTTGTGGACCCGAAACGATTCAGTTCACTGGCAACACGCGGACGGTCTATGCAGCGGCACTAGGTGTTGTGAAGTGGCCGGAGTATACGACTCCGCTGCTGTTTGAATCCCTCGCGGCCATGGACATGGAGCTGACGATCTGCCAGATCGTACGTTTCCTCAATTCCGAGGAAAGCACCGCCCAGATCAACGAAGCCGTGGAATACTACAACTTGACGCAATACGGCGCAGTGAGCCACGCCATTGCCAAAGCGACGAACTCCGAACCCACGCCCAAAGCCGGCAAGGCCCAGCTCCTGGCGCAATGCAACGACGCGCTCGAGCGCATTGGCGCCGAGGGTATCTGCTACGCGTACCACAACATGACAGTGTTTGTGTATGGCGCAAACGACACCGAGCTGAAGCGAAACGTAACCCTCGCCACGCAGAAGTTGGCGCATAAAGGCTTCGGCCTGGTCCGTGAGCGGATCAATGCTTTACCTTCGTTCGCAGCGATGCTGCCCGGGCAATGGGCAATGCAGACGCGCTACGAGTTGCTGTCGATCGAAAACGTCGCTGACTGTGCGCCGCTCTACACCATGAACGAAGGGCCGAGCACACACGCATACTTCTCTGAACTGGTCTTCAAACGGCCGGTACCGAACTTCGCGACGTTTGCCAACCGATATGGTGGCAAGGCTCAATTCTCGCCGCACGTCGGCCAGGTAGGGCATATGCTGGTGATTGCGCCGACCGGCGGCGGCAAGACCACCTTTGTCAACTTCTGTCTTTCACAGTTCCTGCGTTACGGAAAGGTGAATGTCCGCATCTTCGACAGAAACCTATCCTGCAAAATTTTCACCCATCTCCATGACGGAGCTCATATCGACGTTAAGAACGGAAAGGGCAAACTCAACCCGCTTTCGTTCCTGGTCGACGGTCATGCTGATGGCCCGTTGTGGGTGCGTGAATTTATCATCCGGCGCCTGGCCGAAGGCGGGTACTCGGCCACCACAGATGACCGCACGGAAATTGACGAAACTCTGCTTCGCGTAGTGGACCAGTACGAACGGCTCGGCATCATGCCGCGTCTCAGCGTATTGGCAGCAATGCTACCGAAACACCTGACAAACGAATTGGGTGAATGGCTCGAAGGCCGCCCATACGGCATGTTCGACAACGAGGAAGATGACTTCTCCGTTGGTGACTGGACCACCGTGGAGATGAAGGACATCTTGTCGTACGAGCGCCTGGCGCGCGCGTTCATCGACTACTCTTTCCGCAAGATCTACCTGGCCCTGGACGGCACGCCAACGTTCATCTATCTCGAGGAGGCGAGCTTCTTACTTGCTGACCCACGCTTTAAAGAGGTGATCGACGATTGGCTCAAGACCTTCCGGAAGAAGAATGCGTTCATTTGGCTGACACTCCAGAGCCCGGAATCGATCTCCGACTCGGATATCGCCGCAACGCTGCTGGACAACATCTTCAGCTTCCTGTTCTGCTACAACGAGAAAATCGAACCGCACCGGGCCGCTTATAAGAAGAACTTCGCGCTCGAGGAGCACCACGTCGACCTCATCGCGAAGCTGCGGCCAAAACGTGAGTATCTGTTGGTGCAGAACTCCGAGTCTGGAGAGGGGGCGATATCGCGCATTCTGCGAACCAGCCTCAACAAGGAGACTCTCGCCTATCTGCGCTCCGAGGAGACCGTGCAGCGTATTTTTGAACGCCATTACAACGTCGACAATCCCAACTGGAAGGCCGACTACCTGGCCGAAGTAATGGATACCTAATTTTCGAAAGGAGCAATCATGAAAAAGTACATCAAGGGAATCCTGGGAACCTTGAGCCTTGCCGCGGCCATTGTGACCGGCCCAGCGCACGCGCTTTTCGGCGTAGGCGATATCGTCATCGACCCGACCAACCTGATCCAGAATACTTCTAGCGCGATTTCGGCCGTCAAGAATGAAGTCAACACCGCACACACCTACATCACCCAGGTGCAGCAGCTGATCGCCATGGGGAAATCACTGCAGTCGGTCAGCGGCCTGGCCAACCTGGCTGGGGTGCAGGAAGAGTACAAGCTGTATGTGCAGCTCGCGAACGTCAGTACTCAATTGTTGGGCGTCATTGACCGATCGAAACGACTGACTGAATCAGTGCAGGCGCAGGTTGGCGCATCCAATTTGGACTGGAAGACGTTCCTCACGACCAAATCGGACATTAACCGGTCGCGGGCGATGGCGCTGTCGCAGCAGTACCAGGCTATTGACCGGAGCATGGTAGAAGTCGCGGAACGTCGCAAGCAAATCGTAAACCAACTGCAGGCCTCGACGGGGCAAACGTCGGCCATGCAAAGTGTGGGTGCCGGCATCGACGTTCTGATCGGACAAAATCAGCAGATGATCTCTGCCCTGCAGATGCAGGGCAGGGCAGACCAGATGAAGCAGGAAATGGATCAGACTACTGAAAAGGCAACTTTCGAGCAAGGAATGCAGGTCATAAGCAAGCGCCAGAAAGCTCTGATGCAATCGGACGCGAATCTCAAGTGATCACTTGGCAGGCGCGCTCTCATTTTTCTCTTTAGGTTTTGCATCTGCGTCCAGCAACTTGTCGGATTCCTCATACTTCCGCTGTTGCTCCGCCATGACTTTTACTCCCTTGTCGAAGTTTTCCTTAGAACCAACCTCGACCTTTTGTGAAGAATCGGTGCAAGCAGTCAGCACGACCGCCAATAGTAACAAGGTTGCAACTTTAATCGTCATAACGCCTCCTATCTAATAGTAGATCGGTTGATTTTACCAAACCAATTCCGAATGCCAGCGTGAAAATGGACTACAGCTTCCTTCGAACCGTAATCATGGGATTCCTCATTGCTGCTTTGCTGGGAGCTTGTATTCCCACATTCGCCCAGGGAACCCAGACTGAAAACACTCAGAAAGTACAAGGCGAGCCGCCAGGCAAGTTCTTTAAAAACATAGCTAAGGCAGCTGAGGTACTCAAGAACAAAACTAACGGCGCGATAACCGACGCACTCCTAAATGCCGGCTACGCAGTCTCAAGCAAAATTCTGACACCAGCATTAAGCATTGCCGGTTCGTTGGCTCTCATCTATTTGATCGTTGAGGCGATCGGGCTGCTTAGCGGGCGCAACTCGTCCGGTAAGCAAGTGCTGTTCGATGTCGGACTGCCGGTCGTGCTGTGTTCATACTTGCTTATGAACTATGGAACGTTAATGCCTGAATTCGCAGGGAAGACCGGCTTCCTTGGATACATTCGAAACTTAGGGGGAGACCCGATTGCTGCGATTGCCGACATGTACACAGTCATTCTGCAAATGATTGCGCGTTCCATCAGCAATGCCTGTGATAACTTCTTCGAAACTGTTTCGATCTTTCACCTTGGGACCACCTTACTCGCATTCTTCGATGCGTTGATCTCAGTGGCCTTTGCAATCGGCATAGTCGGACTTTGCTTCGTTGGCCTTACTGACCTCATTGGGCTAGTTTTACTGGGTCCGTTCCTAGGCGCAGTTGCAGTTGCTTTCGGGCCGCTATTTATCACTGGTTTGGTAACCCCATGGACTCGGGAATACTTTTCGAAATGGCTCGGCTTCCTGGTAGCTTCGGCCGTGGTAACCGGTGTTCTTGGAGTATGCACGACGATAGTTTCTACTCTGTTCAGTTCGTTCAACTTCACAAATTACACTGGTATCGAGGCCCCAACCTCGGCTTCACTTCTGTTGGTTGCCGTGATTCTGATGTCGATAAACTCGCTCATCCAGCAGGTCCCGCAAATCGCAAGCGCAATGGTTCCTGGCTCGATCGGCGCAAGCAAAGGGGCTGGAGCCGCCGTACGTGAAGGCGCCGCCAGCGCAGCGAGCAAAGCCGGTGGAACTGCAACCCAGGCAAAGAACATGTCACAAGCCGCGCAAACACGAATTAAGGACCGTGCGAGCAAAAACGTCGAAACGCCTGCAGTTGCAGAGGCACCTTTGAAGTATCCGACGCTCAATCTTAACTAGAGCCGAACGGGGGACTGGGCTTCTGAACCCAGTCCCATTTGGCTGTGTCCGGCCTCTGGGTCCAAGTGGTCGACGGAATTCATGCAGATTCGAGGCGAAACCAAATTGCAGGCGGCCGAAAATCGACGGTGTACGTCCCCCCAAATGTCTGGGGGCGACAAATCTTCCAATCGCTGAACATCAAAAAATGAGAATGACCATGAAGCCCATGAGAATCGTGTCAATGGTTTCCGCTGCAGCTCTCATAGCAAGCTGCGCCACCGAACCACCGGTCCAGTCCATCGAGTACAACTACAAGGTCGAAAACGCCACCGCATCCGGCATCGTCCAAGTATTTGAGATGACCGGGAACACGGTCGTTCAGATCCGCGGTATCGAGTACAAGTCACCCGTGTTCCTGGACGAGAATCGCTCGGAGATCAAGTTCCGCATTCTCGGTCAAACGGCCGTGTTGACTGGCACCTATCGTTCGTTCACCGTGATGTCCGGCGCATCGAGCTCAAAGGTGACCCGTATTGGCAACGTTCAAGCGATGACCACGACCGCAAGCGCGGCCAGGGTCCAGCCCGTTGACAGGGCCGTAAGTGCCGCTCAACCTGCCGGTGCAAGTGACGAAGAGATGCGTGCCCAGTTGGCGTCCATGAAGGCGGAACTGGCATCGCTGCGGAAGCTACTGGCAAGCGCTCAGGCCCACGAGACAGCCCAGCCCGCCCAACAGCGGTACGCCGAAGTCACAAGTTCACGGCCCGTGAGTTCGGTTAGCATCCAATTCAAAGACAACAGCACCAGCTTCGAACCGAAGCCGGCCTTGGCATCAACCATCATGGATTTGAGCAAGGATGCGTCAGAGATCTCGATTACCGGCTACACGGACAGCTCGAAAGCCAGTCCAGCGAGCGCGCGCCTGGCGAAGGAACGTGCCGCTGCAGCGGGCAAGTACCTCGTCAGCCGCGGCGTGGATCAAAAGAAGATCACCTTGAGTTTCAGACCTTCGGGCGGTTTTATCGCTGAGAACTCCTCGAAGGAGGGTAAAGAACGGAACCGAAGAGTCGAAATCGACATCATCTAACAAAACGCCGGCATTAGCCGGCGTTTTTCTTTTCGACGGTTCGCTCCTCAGACCATACAAATCAGGCGCGAAAAGTCGGCTATTTTGCGGGCTGCGGATCCGCCTCGCGTTCGAAAATCAGGGCATGAAAAAGTCCAATCTTTCCCAAGTCCCAGACTTCGCCCCTGGCGAAATCTCCTCTGACACGGCGCGCGAACATTTTGAGCGCGGCGCTGCCCCAAAAATCGAGCGGAACAGGATGTTCCTGATTGCCTGCATTCTTGCCGCTGGCAACCTCGCCCAGGGCATCGGCATGTCGATGCTGTTTCCGCTCAAGACGGTCGAGACTCAAATTGTTCGAAGCGAGCAGGGTGGGCGTCTGGCGACAGACGGCGTCGCCGTTGGCAACTGGACTCCCGATAAGGATGAAATTGGCTACTTCCTGAACAAGTGGGCCTCCAGTGTATATGACATCAACCAGCAGACGATCGACGGCACGATTCGTGAGTCGACTGAAATGACGATTGGCAACGCGACGGCGCAGCTCCGCGACCTCCGCACAAAAGACAATCCTTTGGTGCTGCTGAAGCGCAATCCAAACCTGGTTCGTACGTATGAATACGTCAGCATCAACTTCATTGAGGATAACGTCGCCTTCCTCCGCTTCAAGACCATCACTCGCGATGGCGGCGAGCCGAAAGTCGTCTACTACGCCATGCGTATCACATTCACTCGCGTGAAGCCAACCACTCGTGAACAGATCATGCGCAACCCTGCCGGCCTGTTCATCACCAGTTTCAACCCTACCGAGGAAGCTCAATCTAAATGAGGACCGCCCAGTTAGTAGCAATTCTGCTGGCCGCACACACCGGCCTGGCCGCAGCAGCCCCGGCTCCCGTGAAAAAGAAGGTGGAGAAATCAATCGTTGACCCGACTGCGGAGGCTATTCCTGTGGCGCGGGAGAATCGAATCGTTCGCTACACCTACTCTCCGGACGTCATCTTCCGCGTCTTCACCCGTCCAACATTGCATACGCACATAGAGCTCGGTGAAGACGAAGGCCTCAAGGAAAAGCCTGTTCTTGGCGATACCTTGGAATGGAGCGCTTCGGGTGGTCCGCGCAATCTCTATATCAAACCACGCCACGACGGCATCGAAACTTCGATGACCGTGGTAACGAACAAGCGCGTTTACCAGTTCCAGCTGATTGCCGGCAAAGCCGAAGATGGCAAGCAGCAGCCGCTGTTCCAAAAAGTAAGCTTTGACTTCCCAGATCGTGAAGCGGAGATCAAGATGCGACTGGACGCCGACCTAGCCCGTGAGGCGGCCGAGACTGATCGCCTGAATGCGCAGATCGTCGCCCCGAATACCGATCCGGCGTCGCTCAACTTCAATTATGAGATTCAAGGTGAAGCAACGTTCAAACCGACCGCTGTCTACAACGACGGCAAGTTTACCTACTTGCGTCTTCCAAACATCCAGGACGCGCCTGCCGTATTCCTTCTCGATGCGGCCGGCAATCCATCACTGATCAACTACAAAATCAAGGACAACCTGATCATTGTCGAGCGCGTGGCTAAGAGCCTGCTCCTGAAGATCGGACCTGCCGAAGTCCGCGTCGCATCGCGTGACGGCAATAAGTCCTTCTGGCGTTAATTCCATGGCTAAAGACCCATTCAACATTCCGCCGATCCAGCCGAGCGAGCCGACGACTGCGTCCGCTGGCCAGTCGAACTTCGTCGAGGAATCTCAGAACCTCACCAAAGGCACCGCGCCGAAAAACATCCTGGCCAACATCCAGAAGGTCGCCATTCCGTTGGCCGCAGTTGGCATCCTGGCTTGGGTAATGATGCCTGACAACCGCGCTACCAGGAAGAAGCCCGACGAGCCAGAAGCAGTGGTTGATCGCGCGGTCCAAGTGAGCAATACCAGCGCGCTGCTGGACCAGCTGAAGGACGATGCAAAGAAGGCACCCACACCGCCGCCTCCGGTTGATCCGAAGGCGACACCGCCGGCACCAGGAGCTGCAGGCGGCTATGCTGGCGGCCCGGCTGGACAGATGCCAACTCCGATGGCGCCGCAGGCTGGCTACCCTTTGACCGGCCACGGCACGTCACCCGAAATGGAAGCGCAAAACCAGGCCTTGCTCGCGAAGCAGAAACGCGAAGAAGATGTTCGAGCATCGCCTTTGGAAGCGCAGGGTACCTTCACCTTGGTTGGCGAGTCCGCGAGTTCTCCTGCGAAGTCAAACGTCTCCCAGCTCCAGGACGAGATGGCGCGTCTTGTCGCGGCGCAGGATAGTGCGAGCGCGGGTCTTCGCAACGACACCAACAAGGCACTCGAAGCGATGGCACGGCAGCCAACTGGCCAATCTGGCAAGAATCCCAATCAGGAATTCTTGAATTCGCAGGCTGCAAGTGGGTCGACCGTTCGCACTACCACCGCCCAACTGGCGCCGGCGTCGTTCATGGTTTTCGAAGGAACGACCATTCGCAGCGTCCTGCTCCCGGAGGTATCGAGCGACATGCCAGGCAAGATTACTGCGCAGGTCACCTCGGACGTCTACGACAGTATCCACATGAAGTACGTCCTGATTCCGAGAGGAAGCAAGTTGATCGGCGTCTATAACAATGAAGTGGTCGTCGGCCAAGAGCGGACCCTCATCGCGATGACTCGGTTGATCTTCCCGGATGGTTCATCCGTTTCTTTGGGCGGAGCATCCGCGAGTGACATGATGGGCAAATCCGGCCTGAAGGCAGATGTCAACAACCACTTCTGGAAGATGTTCTCGAGCAGTTTCATTATCGGCGCCTCGTCGTTCTTCCTCGGTGATAAGCGCAGTACGGTCACCACGACCAACAACGGCGCCGGCAGCATGACCACCGGCTCGGTGGCCGGCATGGCTTTAAGTGACGTACTCCAGACGCTGATGAACCGGAACAAGAACATTCCACCGACCCTGACCAACGAGTTCGGTCAGGAGTTCATCTTCATGACCACACAAGACATGGCGCTGAATCCCTATCGCCGTTAAACCGCACACCCCTGTATCACCAAACACGCGCCTAAGTCACTGATTCAGCTAGAAATTTGGAAAACACGCACCCGCTTTTTACGACACGACCGGATAGAAGTTCGGGCTTCGGGCGAATGCTCCGATCCAAATTAGTCGGAGAAAGCTGGTGCTCTTGGGTGTGGGTGACCTGGTGTTGTCCGTAACATTCTGAATACAAAATTGGAACCAGTCCGATGCTCAAATTAATCAAGAAACTCGCCACGTCATTTGTAGTCGCGCTGCAGCTGGTAGCTGTTCACGCGCATGGGGCTCCAATCGACAGCAACTACTACGTTGTGGACGCGACAAACAAGAGCCGCTTCGAAGTCTATAACGACGGGAAAAATACCTACGTTGAAGCGATCCCGGGCCTGATCATTCGTGGCGCTACGGCCGACGGCCAACGCTACATCGTGAACGGCGTCCCGACCCAAATCGCCGCGCAGCTCAATGGTAAGCAAATCACGGTAATGCGTGGTTTCCCGCCGCCTCCGGAAAAGCCAGAGATCGACACCAAGGCGCTTCAGTCGCGCATTGACGAACTGAGCCTTCTCCTGGGCGAAGCCGACGCCAAGTTGGGCGGTCCGGCCGGTGACTCGCAAAAGTCTTTGTCCGCAGACACCGCTGATTCCAAGAAGAAGGAATCGGCTCAGATGCAAATGAGATGGGAAGTGCGCGCCACCGATGTGCGCCTGGCGGCGACGTTCGAGCGCTGGGCCAAAGAGGCTGCGACAGAAGGCAAGGGCGGCGAATACCGGATCCTGTGGGATGCTGACACGCATGTGCTGATCGACGGTACGCCTACTTACTACGGCTCCCTGACGGACGCAATCGAAGCAGCCCTCAAAACACCTGGTATCCGGAACGGCCGCAACCCACTGGAAGCCTGCGTCTACGACAACTCGCCCCCGGTGATCCGCATTACCAAGCTGGGTGAGCAGTCAGAGGCATGTCCGGAATACAACTAATTTAGGGACCGTATGAAGCTGAAAATCGTAGCAATCGCAGCACTTGCGATGGTATCCGGCTGCACTTCGCCGGCACTCAAAAAAGAAGCCGCATCGATGCAGAACGACGTGTTGTCGCGCGTACAAGCGATGAACTCCCAATTGCCGAAAGGTGACATGGGCAAGGTGACCGGCAGCGCCGAGTATGCTGATGCGTTGGCGCAGGAGCAGATGAAACGGCCGGTGATGCGTCGCGCTAACTCGACATACATTGGCTCGCGCACCGTCCCTGTGTCGTCCGATGATCGTCTCCCATCGGTCTTCCGCGAAGACTTCAGCTGGACCACCGACGACATCAAGGCGGCACGCTCGGTTTCACTGAATACCGTCGCCAACCGTGTGTTCAATGCTACCCACATTCCGGTCCGCATCCAAAGCGACGTCGGCACGGTTGCCGTAAATGCGATCCCAACGACGAAAGTTGCGGTTGCCCCTGGCGAACCATTGCAAGAAATGGCAATCGCACCAGCGGTATCACCGTTGATGCTCGACAACGCAGATCTCAAGTACAAAGGCCCGTTGGTAGGCTTCCTGAATCACCTCACCGACCGCCTTGGCCTAGCCTGGGAATACCGTGACGGCACAGTTGTCATCATGCGCTACATGACCGAATCATTCGAAGTCTCTGCGTTCATCGGCAAGTCGAAATACGACATGAACTCGGGCGTGACCGGTAGCGGTCAAACCACTGGTTCCCAGTCGACCGATTCCAAACTGACAGTAAACGACGACGGTACGACGGATGCCTTTACCAGCCTGGAAAAGACCGTCAAGCAAATTGTTAGTGGAGTACCAGGGTCCGAAGTAATCCGCGCGGATGGCTCGAAGCAGCTCATTGTGAAGAGCTCGAAGGAAATGCTGGCGCAGGTGCGTGACTTCATCACGGGCGAGAACGCACTGATGCAAAAGCAAGCACTGATCCAGTTCGACATTTATTCCGTGCAGACAAGCGAGCAGGACGAACGAGGAGCCAATTGGACCGTGCTGTTCAACTCGTTGTCGCAAATCTATGGCGTAAGCAGCTCGTCTCCAACTACGCTCACCGGCATCAACGCTGGCAACATCGGCGTTAAGGTGTTGGAAGGGAACAGCGACGCAAGCCAGCGATTCGCGAACACGCAGGCCTTCGTCAACATGCTCAAGCAAAGCGGCACCAGCGTCCAACACCGCACTATTCCAATGATGGCAATGAACGGTACCTGGGCCCGCAAATCCCGCTTGAGCACCGAGAGCTTCATCTCCGAGACCACCCCTGGCGCCTCGTCTGCGGTTGGCGCCGGCGCGCCCGGTATCAAAACCGACAAGGTCACGACCGGCGACCAGTTCCAAGTTCTGCCTCAGATCCAGAAGAACAACACCGTGCTACTGAAGTTTGGCCTGTCGCTCTCGGATCTGCTTGGACTGACCGACGTTACTTCCGGCCAGGGCGCGAATCAGCAAAAGGTTCAAACCACCAAAGTCTCCGCGAACGGCGAACAGACATCGTTGGTGATGAAGCCTGGTCAGGTATTTTCGGTAACGGGCCTGTCGCGTGACGTTTCGACTGGCGATAAGCGTTCACTTTCTGAGGATACACCGATTCTGTTTGGCGGTTCCCGGAAGGTCGGGATCGTGCGCGAACACTTCATCATCTTCATCCGCACCGTGGTTATCTAAGCGACAGACATGAGGACATTAACCGCAATCGCCGCTGATAAGGCGGCCCTCGTCGTAGGCTTGAAGTGGAAGCATCTGCACAACTTCGGCGCCGGCGCCAAAGTCACGAAAGAGGTCCGCGAAGAAGCCAAGTTGGTACAGGCGGAGAAGGTGATCATTCACTCGGTCGTGGCCGATTCACAGGTACTCGGTGCGATTGGCTTGTATTCGAACAATGAATATGAACCGACGAAGCAGAAACGACTGCATTCACTGGCTGTTGCATTTGTGCAGGCCTTTCCCGGTGACGTGAATCAAATCCTCGCGTGGCGCCTCGGCGAGCGCCTCAGTGAAGAGGATCGCGTGGCCGTGATCATCGTTCAGAACGGTTTGCCAATCGCCGACGAGGTCAAAACTCAGTCCGAAGCTGTGCAACTGATGAAGAATGCGCTGGGCGGGAAGATGGGCGCCAATGGGCATAAGGTATATACCAATGATCCTGTGTCCTTCTACAACGGTCAGTTCAACGGCCAGGTCGTTGAAGAGCAAGCGTTTATCGAACACATTTCCAAGTCCAATCGACTCAGTGCCGTCCCGATTAACCCTGTGCACCTGCTACTAACGGTTGGCGCCGTCGCCGGCATCGCTCTTTCCGGCTTCGCAAGCTATGAGCACCATCGCCAAGCGGAAAAGGCGGCGCTCCTGGCAAAGCTGGCGGCTCAAGACCCATTGCCCCCGTATGAGGACCTGCTCGCATCTAACATCGGCCGCATGGGGCTGGAACGCAACTCGCTGGCCAGTACGCTTGCCACGTTCGGTACGCTCAAAGTGATGCAAGCGGGTTGGCTTCTCGAACAAGCCGAATGCGCTCCAGGTAAATGCATTTACACGTGGGACCGTAAAGGCGGAACCACCTCTCAACTGCTAGCGGCATTCCCAGGCGCCGAGTTGATGCCTGAAAGCGGGTTGGGCAAAGCAAAGCTGGTGTTGAAGTCGCCATTGAAGCAATCCGGTATCGCTTCGCTTGCTGCCGCTGTTCCTATGAGCCGGGTGTCAATCGATTACGTCAACACCTATCAGCTTTGGACCAACGCCGGCCTGCAGGTTCAGCAGCAAGACGAAGAGAAAGAGTTCAAAACTTGGCCAACGCCGACAGAAGGCGATGTGAGCCAGCTTCCAGCAACCAGCACGCTTAAGGCGCGCCCAATCAGCGTAACTGCACCGTTCGCACTAGTACAGGAAGTTGTCGCGTCGACGCCGGCCGCCGTCTGGTGGACTTCGTTCACCGTGAAATACACGCCGTCAGAAACTGAAAAGAATCTGGCGGTCACTATCAAAGGAAACACGTATGTTCGGTAAGAAGACTCTTGTGCTGGCTTTCGCCATTCAACTCAGCGCGTCAGTTGCTGCTCAAACCAACGCTGATGACAAAGGGCAGGCCTCGGCGCCGAAACCATCGTCCGCACCAGGACAGCTTGTCCCATCGGCCAGTGCTCCCGTGGTGAAGTCCGCTGAGGTGACGATCGCTGACCTAGCGGCAAAGCAAGCGAGCGCACTTGCCGCAAGCGCTAACAAAGAAGTCTCGGCGTCTGGCCCTGTTGTCACCCCAATCGGACAAGCTCAACCGCGGCCCGTTCCTGAGCTGAAGCCTGACCAGGCTATCGCCATTACCACTGACAAGGATGTCAAACCATTCCTGCCCGTGAAACCGCCTCCGCCACCGAAGCCTTACCTGGCCGCGGTGATTGGCCTGAAAGGGAAGGAGATCGCTGAAGTGCAGACCTCGCCAGTTTCGAGCATCACCATCACCGCTGGGGACACAATCAAAGGCTGGACCGTAGAAAGTATCGCAGGAAGCAAACTGTACCTGGCAAAGACTGAAGTAGTGAAGCAAAAGAAGACGGCGAAAACCGTCAACAGACAGTTCGTCTGGGCGGTTGGCGAGTATTTGAATTAACAAGGGTTTCGAATAAGTACGATGTTCAGCTTCTTTAAAAGGCAGGCGAGCGAGCCAATCCAAGTCGGAGGCGTTAAGACGGAATCTCGGCGCGAGCATGAGATTGCGCAATCACTCACACTGCACTCCGGTCCTGCTTCTGTTGCTGGCCCTGGCGAGCCGGCAGACAATGATTCGATCGTCGAAAGCCTGAGCGCGATCCCTGAGTACACATCGATCCTGACCGGTGTCGGCAACGGATTCCTTGTTGCGCTGCCAAAGCACCTTGAGTTCGCAATTATGGCCCTGGAAGTTGGACCAAAGCGCGCGCTGCTTTATTTCGATGGCAAATCAAACAGTGCAGACTTGCCCAAGGCCGTTCAATCGGTTCGGAACGAGCTGGTCATTGGCGGCTTCGATGTCGCTGCGAATGACCGCATGTGTACCGAGGACCTCATTCGCAAACTCGTCGAAGACTTCAAGAAGCGGCCCGCCTATCTAGGGCAATCAGCATCGAACTCGGAGCACAAGAAGACATTCGAGACCTGGATCTCATTGGCATGGCAAGAAGGCGCCAGCGACCTGCACGTCCTGCCTTCCGGGAACACTTCGTCCGTCCTGATACGCGTCGACGGTGAGCTTGAGCCCTTGCCAGATGGGCACGGAGGCATATACACCGAGAGTCATGCAAACGCGGTTATCGGTTGGGCATTCGGCGAAACTGCACAAGAGAATTCGAACAGCGCGGCCATGTTTGGAAGTAGCGAGAACATTTTCGCAATGCTGACGCCTCTGCAGGTCGGAAACACAGTCGTTGGCATGCGTTTCCAGACCATCATTGGCGTCCAAGGCCCCAAAATCATCATTCGCCTTTACGATGCCAATCAGACTGCTATTCCGCTCGACCAACTCGGCTACTCAGATTCGCAGATTGAATTGCTCGTTGAAGCAGGCATGAAGGAGAAGGGCCTGGTTCTGTTCTGTGGCGTTACCGGCTCTGGTAAGACTGTGGCGCAAAAGACCTTCATCGAAACGCATCCGTCAAACGGTGTCGGAGCGATCTACAGCCTCGAAGACCCTATCGAACTGCCGCTCGAAGGTGTGCATCAGATTCCATTCCAACGCGACCTCGCTGATCCAGAGGCAAGCTCTCGCGAGTTTAACCTTCACGTTTCCAGTATCGTTCGTGCGGACCTGGACGGAGTGCTGATCGGTGAGATTCGTGATGCTGCGAGTGCGGCCGCTGCAATGCAGTTTCAATCCACGGGGCACTTCGTCGTGAGTACGTTGCACGCGAATAAGTTGAGCGGTATCGCTCGCCGCCTTACCGAAGAGAAGTCTTGGGGGCTCACGCGCGCAGAAATTACTGGGCCAGAGGTTCTGAACCTGATGATCTACCAGGGCCTGGTACCGCGCTTGTGCCCGAAGTGCAAGATCTCTGGCACTGAGACCGAAGCTCACAAGGACGTCGCCGTGAGAAAACGGGCAAAGAAGGTCGATCCGGCGAAGGAAATTTCAACCACTCTCGATATTCTCAGCAGAAACTTTGGACTCTCCGCAGACCGCTTCTATTTCCGTCGTGCGGGTGGCTGTCCTCATTGCAAAGGTCGAGGCACTCGGGGCCGAACCAGCGTAGCGGAGATGTTCATGCCTGATGAGACTTGGCTACAGCTCACATCCGTCGGAGACGATATCGGGGCGCACAAGCACTATCGTTCGTTCTCCGATGGTGACATCGAGTCGCCAGATATGACGGGAAAGACAATCCTCGAGCACACGCTCTACAAAGCAGCTTTGGGAATCGTCGACCCGAGGGAATGCAGGCAGTTCGACGGCTTCGAGAAACAATTTAAATAACCGCATTGCACATGCTGAAAATTCTCAAATCTCTTTACGAATACGTAATGCTCTACGACTTTCGCAAGAAGCGCGTCGAATTCTATGGCGACTGGGCGAAGTCAATTAAAGCCGGCGAGGTTACCAAGACCTTTCTGATGGCGGAACTCGCAATCGCAAATGCGAAGCAAACTCGCGACAGATCGCGTGCATTTGCGCTGCGCATGATGCTAGGGCGCATCAAGAGCGGCCAGGTTCAGAAAATGAGCGAAGTGGTTGCGACAGCCATGCCGGTTGGTGACCTCGTCATGCTGGGTGCGGCCGATTCTGCGAAGGAGAAGGAGCAAATCAAGATCCTGGGCGACCTCGTCAAGGCAGTGGAGGAACAAAGTGAGGCGATGAAGGAAATTCACCGCGCTGTTCTTCCTCCACTTCTTCTCCTCCCGGGGCTGGGCTTCTTCGCCTATGTTCTAAGCTCAAAATCGATTCCGATTATCGAGAAGGTTGCTCCGCCTGAAGTGTGGACACCTTTCAATGAGTTGGTGCGAGTAATAGCTAATCTCATTGGCGGCTACGGTGTCCACTTCCTCGTGCTAGCCGTTGTGGCTGGTATGACGTTTGCCTATTGGTTACCTCGTTGGATTGGGAAACTGCGCCTTCGCTTGGAGCGAGTTGACCCTGAGCTCGCCACCTGGCTTTCGCCGATCGCTCCTTATCTTTTGCCTCTTTCCATGTATAGGGACGCGCAAGCGCTAATGCTGCTCTCAGCGCTGGCTGTCCTCTTGGAATCCGGCAAAAGGCTCAACGAAGCACTGGAGTTGATCCAGTCACGATCCACGCCGTATCTCAGATATCACGTCACGCGAATACTTGACTACATCGAAATCTATCCGCTTGAGGCATCGGTAGCGTTCACGAACGGCATTCTTTCGCCACGGGTATCGGCCCGCCTGGCGACGATTTCTCGAAACAACCCCTCGTTTGAGGAGGTGTTGATTGAGATTGGGACTGTTGGAGCAAAAGAGATCCGCCAACAGGTAAGCAAGTCGGCATTCAAGTTGAACTTGGTTTTCATCTCTCTCGCGGCATCACTGACTGTCTTCCTGTATTTGGGCCAGCTCAGCATCACGAGGAGCATGGACAAGGAACTCGATCCGACAACGATCATGCAGCGAAAGTTGGAACAGCAAGAGCGGTCGCATTAACTAGTACATCAACCAAAATTCTTTAATCTTAGCTTGGAGCTTTTATGAACAAAACAATCAAACGCAATTCGTTCCATCGCAAGCAACGCGGCGACTTCCTGGTTTCGCTGACGGTCGCCTTGATCATCGTCGCGCTGATGGTGATGTCCGCGATGGGCTGGTTTAAAACCAACTCGTCGAAGGTCGACGTAGGTGAAGCGAAGAATCTCGTTAACGCGATCGGCGGCGGCCTTCGTTCCAATTTCGGCGCCAATAACGAGTATCCGAGCTTAACCACAGCAGCGGCCGTTCAGTCTGGCGTTATTCCTGCATCCTTGCGCATTGCAGGGACCAACACTGCGAACAATCCCTACGGCGGCGCGATCACTGCTACACCCGTAAACTGCACTGGCACCAGCGATTGCGCCTCGCAGTCGTGGGCAAACGTGCCAACTTCCGCATGCATGGAATTGGTGCTTGGCACGATGTCCGGGGCACGTCGCATCACTGTTGGCGGTTCCGTAGTAAAACCGCTCGACGCCAAGATTAATACCGCAACGCTGGGTACTGCTTGTGACGCCGCGGCGCCAGTCACGATCGTCTGGGATCACGGCCGCACTGGTAGCTAAGGAAATCAATGCGTCCGAATATCCGATCGAGCTCGATGAAGCAGGGCCTGCGTTCCCAAGCGGGCTTTGCCCTTCTTGAACTTACGCTGGCTTTGATTATCTCGGCCGTTATAGCCGCCGCTGGGCTTGAAATGAATGTTCAAGCCAATCGAATGGTTTTCGCGCAGATCGAGGCCGATAACCTGGCGACGCTTGCAGCTGCTGGATCGACAATGGCATCTGAGAAGTTCACTGAGCTGCAGACCGGCACTGCGATTACTCGCAACGGCAAGACGCTGAATGCGGGGGTGAATCCAGGGCAGACCTATGCTCCCGCGATTGCAGACCTAATCGCGATGGGCTATCTCAGTGCATCGTTCCCGACACAAGCCGTCTTCAGCAACGGCCAGCCCGGCAATTACCAAGTACGCATTTGGCGCGAACCCGCCGGCTGCGAGCTTGTTCAGGTTACCAGTTGTGACGTGGTCGGATGGGTCTATATCGACAGGGCCATTACAGCCAACGGCAGTACTGATCCTGATGGCCCCTCGATCTCGACTATCGTGAAGAAGCTCGGTGGGGCAGGCGGGTTCAGCTTGAACATCAATCCTGGCACCGTTAACGGGCTCGGAAAAACCTGGTCAAGAGCGAACCCGGTTGCAGGTAATCCTGCCGGCGTCGTCGCTGCGCGTTTCGGGTACGTGTCAAGCGGCCTTGGGCAATTTGTCCGAGTCAATGACACACGCGATCCTAACCTGCGCGGTAAGCTGACCGTCCAGAACGAAACAAAGTCTGACTTCTTCTATACCGATGTCAAAACTGTCGGGGCAGCCTGCTCTCAAGAAAATGCAATTGCGAGTACCACTTCGGCAGTGGTGGTTTGCAGCGGAGGAACCTGGCAGGCCATCAGCGCAAGGGCGAACCCCGCCGACGGTTGCGCGCCTGATGGAAAGGTCGCAACGTCGACCGCAACTGGCGAGCAGTTGATCTGCAAAAACGGGCGGTACGTGAAGTCGACAAGCCTGCTTCCACAAAGCGTTGTCAAACAGCGCGTGGCGGTCCGTGACCTCGATGTCGTCAACAAGCCTACTTGTGATGTCGGTGGTACGCCAGATCGATCTTTCAGCCTGACTCAGACGTCCATCGACGTAACCAACGCGCCGCCAAAGCAAAGTATGTTCGTCACGACTGTAGATCTCGGTGGGGCGTGGCAAGTGTTGATCAAAATACGCGACGATTCGGGCGGAGAAGCCTCCGGAAATGCTCAAAATATCTCGGCGGTGCTTAACCTCGAATGCAAATATTAAGAAGAGGCTGTTGATGAAGAAAATATGGATGGTTGTAGGGCTGATCGTGGTGGCAGTCGTTGCTGGCACCAGCGTGCAGGCTGCTGGCCAGTGGGTGCAAAGGGCGGGAGACGTCCGTTCGTCGGCACAGTTCCAGGCCGACTGCAATGCCGGCGTTGCCGCCGACTCGTGCAGAGGTGTACCAACTCCGCCTGGGTGCGGGGCGGGCAAGCACTGGACGACGCTTGGTTCGGGCATCGCACATTGCGTGCTGGACGATTACGCTTGCCCTGCTGGTAGTGATCTCGCCCATGATTCCTTGGGCAATCCGTCCTGCGTCGCTACGCCCCCGCCTCCGACGGGTACCTGCCCGAATGGTGCTACCAATTACCCGACGTGTAATAACCAGATGCCACCAGAGCCACCGCAACCGCCGGCACCAGTTTGCTCAACCTACACTCAGAACAGTTATCAATGCAGCGGTTGGTATTACTACACACGCAGTATGTGCAAACAAGACGGGGTAGTCGTTTCAGACACCTTGCTCTCTAAAGAAAAAATTGGGTCTTGTAGCTGCAGCAATGGCATGGTCAAGTACCCATGCCACATGTTCTAACTCTACGCACAAAGAGTACGCGGCCGAGGCCGCGTATTTTTTTCCGAACATGGACTACGTCGAATTTTCCACTTATGTGAGCCAGTGCGCACCGTTCGTTCATCCAAGGACGATGTATTCGGTCGTGGCCAAGGAGTCGTCATTTAACCCCTACGCAATTGCGATAGTGGGAAAGGCCCGCTTGGAGCGGCAACCTCGCAACTATGGTGAAGCCGTAGCTACAGCGAAGGCTCTCGTTGATCGAGGAATCGTCTTCAGTGCGGGACTGTCTCAAGTCAACTATACGAACTTCAAAGCCTACGGTTTGACGATCGAAAACGCTTTTCAGGTGTGTCCAAACCTTGCGGCAGGTGGCCAGATTCTGGCGAAATGTTTTGAGCGCGCGTCATCAGGCCAACGAAATGAGCAAGTCGCGCTCCAGGCAGCTCTGTCTTGTTACTTCAGTAACAACTTCGTCACAGGGTTTAAGGCAGGCTATGTCCAGCGTATCGTGTCGCACGCCTACCAGCAGCGCGTAAAGGACGGTTTAACTCGCTGAAATGTTGACTTATGTAATTACAATAATTACACTTGTTATTTCTTAATGGCAATTAAGAGCCGGAGTGTAATTTTTTCTCTGAGAATCGCGAAATTGTGGGCTTGCGCAGCCAATTTCCTCTCTTACAGTAACCACATCGGCACTCCTCACTAGCGAGACGCGACTCTCCTTGAAGTTCAGAAGTGCTGAAACAGGCCAGTAAATTATTCGCAAACTTAAAGCTACCAAAAGGAAATGGACAGTATGAATAAGAAGATCGCTCTCGTTACCGTTGCTCTGACCGCTGCACTGACTGGCTGCGGTGGCGGCGGTGGCGGTTCCTCCAGCAACACCGCTCCATCGAATGGCAACAACACCACGCCAACCACTCCTGTTCCGCCAGTGGTTGATCCAAACGCGCTGCAAACAACTGTGCCGAATCCTTCGTACCAGGCCAGCTCGCTTTCGCTCGACGCATATAACACCTTGAACGACGCCCGCACGCAATATGGCGTAGGTCTTCTCGCCGAGAGCGCCGCTTTGAACACGTCCTCAACTAACCATGCCAAATATGTGACTGGCCAATTCGACGCCGGCGACTATTTCGCAGCTGGCCATAGTGAAGACCCGACCAAGGCCGGTTTCACTGGCGTCACTCCAGCTGACCGCGCGAGCTTCGCGAAATACGCTGGTAGCTCGGTTGGCGAGGCCTTGGCTAGCTTCATTCAGGTTGACGGGGTTCAAAGTGCACCGGGAAAAGTGGCGATAGAGAACCTGCTTTCCGCGCCTTACCACCGCTTTGGCTTGCTGTCTGCTGGTCGCGATGTTGGCGTCGGTGTATCCTCCACGCGTATCCAAGGCGAAGGTGGCCTGCACCATATTTTCGTAGCCACTACCGGTATCCCTCAAGGTGCACAAGGCCAGCAGCCTAGTGCAAACTGGATCGGTGTCTGGCCTGTCGACAATGCTAGCAACGTGTTCTATGGCTTTGCAGGCGAGACTCCAAATCCTATTCCGGTCAACAATGGCGCCTGCGCAGGCTATCCGGTGTCGATGCAAGTGAAATCCGGTAACACCCTGGCCACGACGACCTTCACGCTGACCGAAGCGGTAAGCGGTACTGCTGTCAGCAGTCAGTTGAACACTGCTGCTACCGACCCGAATCCATCGTATGCCCGCCAAAACACGGCTTACATCATTCCATTCAAACCGCTGAAGCTGAACACCAAGTACACCGCTCGCTTCGTCGGCACGAACAATGGCGTAGCGTTTGAGAAGGTGTGGAGTTTCACGACCATGGCCCAGAACGCCAAACTCGTTTACGGCTGCGATCCAAGCTAATCTCTTGAAGCCACTATCAGGGCCTTCGGGCCCTTTTTTACATATCCGTTCCTTGAAACAGAACCGTTGTTGGCCGGTGCTCGCCAATTTTTTGATACTGAAAGAGAAATATCTTGAGGAAGAATAACGCCTTTGTAATAGCAGCAGTCGTCAGCGCACTGATCTGCGCTCCGATTGCTCGAGCGCAAAATCAACAACAGCCGGTTTCCGCCTACGCTTTCGAGAACTGCAAAAGTGGCTGCGTGTTCAACGGTACCTCCGATAGCGTAATTTACACGGGGGCGAATTCCAAGTCTTACCGCATCTGTTCTGCCGATCGATTTGAAGTCAAAGTGCAAGTAGACGGCCAATTCGTTTTGACGCGTGAATGCGTGGACGTCAACGGTAAAAGCCTTTTCCTAATGTCTGGAAAATCGTTGGTTGGTCGCCTTCCGGACTGATCGAGCACTTACCAAAGGCTTCGTTCCGAGCAAATACTCCAAAACTACGTTAAGGGCCTTCGGGCCCTTTTTCAATCGTCTCTAGTAGGACCATTCGTGGCCTGAGTTCGCTCCAGTAAATAGGCCGGCGGACCAACAAACAGAGGACCGTTTCTCGCACTTAAATCAACAGCTATCTCCAGAAACCTATGATTAAAATTTCAATTCGATGCAGCTTCAACATCCGCCAGGTCACCGAAACAGACTGGCATGCGAATACGGCCAGCAGTCCGGCAACATTCGTCTTGGGATCGACTGCAGGCGCGCCGTCAACGGTCACCATCGACTTCCCGAACAAAACAGTAGAAGTGTTGCTACCCGAGTTCGAAGTGGAAGACGGGTTAGTGTCATGCTTAAAGAATGCAGATAAAGTGTATGCGAATGCGTACCCGGTGGAGCTTGCTGGCACTATCGAAGCGATCAAGCAGGCTATGCAATACAGGGCAAGACGCGTGCTGGAGCATGCCAAGTATTTTCTTGGATTGGACCACATCGCCGACGACGTGATCACAGACTGGCACGAGCCAATGTGGTCAATCAACTCAGTCGCTTTCCAACGATTTCCAGGCTTGATCGGCGGCGCGATGGGATTCAGGCACTCGATGCCGCTCAACGACAAGACGCGCGCCGCGCTTCAGGAAGGACTCGATAAAGACTTCCGGCCATTTCTCGCGATGCGCCACCTCTATCGCGCAATCCAGGAGAGTTCGCCCCGCTTCAAATGGATCGATGCAACTATCGCGGCGGAACTGGCTATAAAGGAGTTCCTGGCGCGCAAACAGCCGGACCTTGAAGTGCTCTTGGCGCATTTACCCTCTCCACCGTTACTGAGGCTCTACCGTGAAGTGTTAGAGAAGCACGCTGGCGAGAAATCGCCCTACTGGAAAGAGCTGGACAACGGGAGTCAGAAGCGCAATAAGCTCGTCCACCAACACGAAGCAATCGTAGTGACGGAAGCGGAAGCCATCGAGTACGTGAGCGTAGTCATGAAGGCGATCCACCACCTCTATGCGTTGCTCTATCCTGACTGGGTAATTTCGGCCAACCTCAAGGATCTCGACCGCGTAGGAATGTAGCTGAAGAAAAACGTGGGTGCTGGTTGCCAGCTGACACTTTGCGCGCGGCAGTTGGAGCCGGCGCCCACGGCACTGAAGTCCTGAACTACTACAACTAAGGTGCAGTGAGCTGACGCTTCGTGTTTGGAGGCAGCTTTCAAGCGTCGCGCTGATGTCCGTCACTTCAACCGTTCGTTTATAGGGCCGCTTGGCCCGCAATCTCAAAATCACTGTTTCAGTGTCTCCTGCGATTTTCCTTTAGACGGCCACCTATTAGAGAAATCCATTACGTCCATGCTCATGTGCCGACTTTCGACTTCGCCGAATACCGGTTACTGATGGTCGCGAAATTCACCCACACTATTGGGGCAGAGCAGGTAGTGTCGGCTGAATGGAAATGATCTCGGGCACAGTGACCGCCGCCGGAGCGTCAAACGACACAGAAATGCCAATATCCACATTGACGATGTGATGATCAACCACATCGTTGCCCATGCTGGGAAGCCGTTGAAAACAAAGGAAAAGTCCGTCATTTGGCACGCCATCGTAAGTAAAAGCGATGGCCGAAAAGCCGCAAAAGGTGGCCTTGGGGACGTGGTTGCACTGTCGAATAAGTCGAATGCGCCGACAATAAGAACGAATCTTCGCGGTCCGAGGCCAATTTCGAAAGGACGCACTATGTTTGACTTTGCTGCATGGATCGTCAAAGCGTCGATGCGCTGCTTCGAGGCGATTCCGTCGTTTTCCGCTGGAGGAGTGCGTGACGCGGCTGTCCATCGTCGCCGTGGTTGCCCTGTTGCGGCTGCCGGGCGTCGCGAATCTGCCATCGACCGGCAGAGAGGCGCTAAGGCGCTTGGAGACGTGCTCGTGGCGCACGTGGTTGGCCTCGGTGGCGCTCCGCATCGGGTTGGCCGTATTCGTCCAGACCTGGATAACAAGGGCCATGCGGCCAACCAACATCTTCGGATCGGGCATGGTACCTGCTGTTTGACGCTGGGTGCGCAATGAGTCATCCAATCGTTGCAGGTGACAGCCAAGGTGCTTGACCCGCGAAAGAGGGAGGGCAAAAGTCAAAGCAGCATGCTGGGCCGAAGTGGGAAAACCTCATGGCGGTAGGTTTAAGAAAACTGAGGTGCGGAGCGTTTGGTCAAGTTGGTTTAATCGAATTGTTCTGGCGCCAGAAAACTACGAACTACCACGGTCTCGACTTCGGTCGCGACACAACACTGAACTACCAGCACGTCGCGTGCTGACTCTATAAAGGACATGAACATGCAATTGACTTTGCTCGAATTGATTGAACAACTGGGCACCACTGCCGAACAACTGCAACACAACCAGGTTGGCGGGCTGCTGCTGCTCGGCCTCTTGATGGTAGTTGTTACGCTCATTCTGGGAACCGGCCGCATGTTCCATAGCCGGCGCCGAGAGGATTAAGAGTTGCGGTTCCGCGCGGGCAATAGGCTCGTCGAAAAAAAATTTTGCGAACGGCAGGCTGGTTCCCGATTTGGAAAAACCTTTGTCACACCGATTCTTTTTTAAGTCCTGGATTTTCGTGAGGGCCGATGTAAGTCTGACTTGAGCAGAATTCGTCCCGTAGGAGCAATTTCGGCTGCTATACCTAATGCTGACGCAGTGTCGCGGCAGCCAGATTCACCCGCGTGCCAGTGGGGCTCTGAACTTTTACAACTTGAAGGAGAAAGACCTAATGAAATACATCAAAACCCTGAAGTCGTTGGTCCACATGCTGGCGCACCTGGTGGAGAAGTGCCAGCGCAACCAGCTTGGCGCCGGCCTGGCCATCGCCCTGGTGTCCATGGTCCCACTGTCGATAGCGGTCATGGCATTGGCTGCGGGCAAGTAATGCAATGCCTCCAGTGGCTGTGGCGAGGTTAGATTGGTTGTGACAAGTGCCGGCATGCTGGCGAAACTGCAGGTTCGCCAGTGTCGAACTGCCCGATTGCGCATGCACCCTAGCCGAGGCGCAGTGCAGCTTCGCTCGGCCATAGACACGACCTTCGGCAGCCGCGCAGCGCGAGCTTTATGTAACGTTCCGATCCATGGCCCTGAATTACATTGGAAGCCAGCGAGGACGCTGCTCGCCCGCCTTGGCGTCGAGCGGCCGGCGGCCGAGTTGCCATTCCCGTTTATGGATGTCGAGCAGGTCCTCGGTCAGGCGAGCGCAATCCTCCGCGGGAAGATACAGCGTCGTCGCCGGTGCGTCAGCGGCATCGCCTTCAAAGCGCACGTGGATGCGGACATCGCGGTAGCCCGGTGCGAAGCCATGGGTCACGTACTGGACGTTGTAGTCTTCCCCTGCAGCCGGCGGCGGGGCCGGACGCGTCATCAGACCCCAGTCCAGCAGCAGCTGCTTCATGCGCTGCTCGCCGTTCGGCAGGTAGTGGTGAATTTCGACCTTGGGTCGATTATCCAGGCGCAGTACGGCCAGGCAGTGTTCGAACAGATCGCCGTCGAGGCCGCGCAGCTCGGTCAGGTCGAACGGAAAATCCATCCCGTTGTACAGCCCGGCCAGGAAGCGGGCGACGATACCGGCCTGCCCGGTGTCGCTGCGGGCCAGGTCAAAAAGCTCAACCAGGGAATCGAGCCCGGCGTCATGGTCCTGGGCGCGCACCTCCGCCGCGCGCTGCGCGGTCGTCGTTCCGCCGCGGGCCTTCGTGAAAAACTCCCGCGTGTTCTCGATGAAGGCGTCCACCAGGTGCTTTGGCACGTGGCTCGTGACTTCGACCTTTTCTTCCGGGCGGCTCATCCCTTGTCCTCCGGCCTGCCTATTGCCTCGATCATGCCATTTAGGTGCAGACGGTCATCTTGCTTGTCGCGGCCAAGGGTCAATTCTTCCCACAACGCAAGGGAGCCATAGGCAATGTTCTGGTGGTCTTCCACATGGGCGTAATTGCGATCCATCTTCAGTTCGCGCTTGCAGCGCTCGGATTCGCGATGAATCACTGCGCGGGTGGCGGCCGTAATCTGGGCGTAGTTCAATGGGTTGCCGCTCATTTTTCTGCCTCGTAAAAGGCACGCACCTTTTCATTGATGTTCGCCGCATCCTGCGGATGGCTGAGCCCTTCGGTGGCTTCCAGCCAGAGCACTTGTGCGCCGACGGCCTGGCCGCGATAAGCGGCCCGGATATAGTCGGCGCGCTCTGGACTGGATTTTAGTTGTGCCTGCATGGCGACCATGATCTTGTCGATGAGTTGAGCGGTGTGGGTCGTGAGATGGGCGTAGCCTTCATCGTTGAGGGGCATGGATTAAATCTCCTGGAGAATGTCAATCCATAAACTCTACGTCCGAATCGGGCAGCCGTCTACCGACGCGTGATTAGCCCAATAATCACGCGTTCACTAAATAGAATCACCCTTAATGGAAGAAAAGAATTTGAATGCCGGTGATTGCAATCGCGCCTTTTTTCCCCCACCTTATCGATTCAACTACAACAAAGGAGCACCACGATGGACCTGAAACTGACTGACACCGAACGCCTGATCCTGGCGAACCAATATGAAATCCTGTCCAAGCTGGAGGAAGACGCCGGCTATGCCCGCGTGGCCGCGCAGCTGCGCGGCGGGCACGAGTGGCTGTACCGGGAGGCTTTCCAGTGGCTGTTCCCAGTCATGCCAGACAGCGACGCGCAGTTCGTCGTAACGGTGCTGGATCTTCATCGAGCGCTGCTGTTTAGCTTTAACGCGCTGGTCGACAAAGGCGCGCTGACCTCGGCCGACATCGCCTTCGAAGGGTTTGATGGCAACGACGGACAGGAATCCACGCTTCTGCGCTTTACCCGCGCCCTGGGCGAACAAGGACGCTGGGAAGAGCTCTTGGATGGGCGCGTCGGGCTGAACTCCAGTTCCCGCACTGTGCCGGGCTACCAACGCATGATCGCTGCTTGGAAGAACATGGATAAGCCACACGGAATGAGCAAGGAACAGATCGAAACGATCTTGACGGCAAAGCGCCACCCCAAGTAAAGGGGAGCCGAGCGACTGTTCGGATGTCGTGTGGCCGGGTATGATACCGATTCGTCAACACCCCCGCCACACGGATGACCCCTGAACAGACTGCCTTCTATCACACTGTGGTCCAGCCGCTGGAAGCCCAATTGCTGGGCCTGGAGCTCGCGAAGCTCTTCAGCGGGGACCTTTACGATATGCAGGACGACCCCCTGGGGCCAGTGTCCTTGCCGGACTTTGGCGACCATGGCCTGCTCCTGTCGCCCACCCAGGTCGGCCGCCTCTTCATGGCGCCGGACGAGTCCAACGTCGACATTGCCGCGCTCGCCGAGCAGGAGGACGGCACGCCGGCAGGAGTGCACGCGCAATCGTTCACCGACTTCGCCCGTCCGGAAACCGTCATCGATGTCTGCGCTTACAAAGACGTGATCGGCGCGGGAGTGCGCATCGATGCCCTCTATCTGAAAACCATCATGTTGAGGTCCGATGCGCCGGAGCGCCTGTGCACCGTCGCGTTCGCCTTGCAGGCGTGCACGGCTTTCCAGCTGGGCTTCGCGGAAGTGACGGGGTACGCCGCCGGCAAAGGACGTGGCGACGCTGACCCGGACGAGGAAGAGGACGACGAAGAGGATGACTTGGTCGGTTATCAAGTGTGGCCCAAATTCGGGTTTGATGCCCCGGTGCAGCCAGTCGAGTTTCGCGGGGATCACCGCTTTGCCCAATGCCGTTCGGTGCAGGACGTCCAGGAGATTGATCCGGCGTGGTGGGAGGCCAACGGCGGCGCCCGGGAAATGCGCTTTGACCTGGCCCCAAACAGCCGCTCCTGGCAGGTTCTGGTAAACTACCTGCACAACGCCTTTTTCGAGGAATGGTATGAGTGACAAAAATGCAAAAGACGCACTGGCGGTCAAGCTGTACAAGACCGCGGCGGCATTGCGTCGCGCCGAACGCAAGGGCAAGACCCTATCCTCAGACGCATCGGCTACAAAACAGCTGAAAGTCGGTGACGTCCTGGTCGTCCGGCTGAACAAGGACGCCAAACCGCTCTCGGAGCTGGGGGGCGTGCAAAAGGTGCTGGGCCGTTCCCGAATCCGCATCCCGGAATACAAATTGCACCGAGGCTGAGTCCTCTCCAACGAAACGGCCGGCGGGCCGTTTTTTTTCGTCTCGCCGTCGTCCAAAGCTAGTTGCCTGACGGAAAATGCAGATGGTAAACGGCCCTCCAGCCACCGGAGGACTTTAAAGAAGCGCCTCAGGCAATACTTGGATATACTGTATATAAATACAGCTAAATCGCCATGGCACTTTTCGATCCACAACCAATACACCCTTCACTCTGGCGCGCCTCCCAAATGGCCCAGAGCAGTACTGCTTGCATCGACACGGGATTCCCAGTTCTCTCGACGCAATTGCCAGGCGGCGGGTGGCCAACAGGTACGCTAACCGAACTACTGCTGGCTCAACCAGGTATTGGTGAATGGCGTTTGCTGCAGCCGGCGCTGTCCACCTTGAATAGGCCCATCGTGCTAATTCAACCGCCATATATGCCACAAACCCTCGGAATGGAGCTCCCGCCTGAACGGTTGGTCTGGATACCTAATACCGGGAAGCCCGGAGACAGCTTATGGGCTGCTGAGCAAGTTCTGAGGAGTACCAGCTGTGGCGCAGTTTTGCTTTGGCAACAACACATCCGTAGTGAGTCTCTGCGTCGACTGCACCTGGCTGCACAATCAGGCGATACATTTCTCTGCCTTATGCGGCCAATAGCAAATGCACAAGACGCTTCGCCTGCGCCGTTACGTTTGGCAATGCGGCCGGCTCCACTTGGAATTAATATTGAGTTTGTGAAGCGCCGCGGCCCTTCCAGGGCGACTCCATTATTCCTGCCGATTACGCCGCGATTGCTGCAACGTCACGCATGTGTGGACTGGTCGAAGCCTGCGGTGCCGGCAACAATGCAACACATCCTACCGGCATTGGTCTAAGGTCTCGCCATTGCGGGGGCTGTGCCTAGTGCTACTCTCGAAAGGTCGCGAGCGAAATCGCCAGAAATTGCCGGTGGTCCGCGACGTCCCGTACCGACGATGAAGAAGAGCAAGTGTCTGCGTTGCGCCTACGACTTTTTCTTCTTCTTAGGCTCCGTATAAGCCTCGTGCTGCCGAACCAGTTCAGATGGGGTTAAATCGAAGGCATGCGCGAGAACGACAATCGTGTTTAAGCTAGCTGAGCGCTTGCCTCGCTCGAGCAACGAGATGTACGAGCGATCGAGCGATACCAAAAATGCCAGGCCCTCCTGGGAAAGCCCAAGCCGGTCCCTCGATTCTCTGATTACCAGTCCGAATGCCTTGTTGTGGTCCATCCCGCGCTTTTTGTCAGTTCGTGTCCTTTGCAATTAATGTCTGCGACAGTTTGGCGAGAAACTTCCTCCATGGAAGAAGTTCTGAGACACAAATAGTCTGAGACAACCTGCTGTTTCGAGTTCCGTGGAAGGAGGTCGTGTCGCAAAGTCTGAGACAAACCACGCGGAGTTATGGTGGAAATGTCGTACGTTGCAAGCGGATGCCAGCGATCTAAACTCGGGCGTCTCAGACTTTATTAAGATGTCTCAGACTTTAATTGCAAAACCATTTTGTAGCCCTGACAACAGTCTGTCAGCAGACTATAGTCACGGCGACCGCAGGGTCCGGCACGGTACAGCAGTTAAAGCGATGTTGCAAACGAGAAAAGTCATTTAGCTTGGTATCAACGCATGGAGCAGGCAAAGGGCGGTCGAGATTGTTCATGGTGACATCAGTCGCTATACTGTATGTATGTACAGTAATTTGGTGCACCATGGAGAAGATGGTCAAACTGCGGCATTGCGGGATCGAGGAAATCACGGGCTACGTGGATCAGGCCCTGGATCTTTCCCTGCCGGGCTACTTGGAAGTCAAAGATACGGACTCGCAGGGACGACACCGCCTGATGAAGATCGCTCGTTTCATCGTGCCCAGCGACGAACCTGGTAAAGTCTTCCGCAGGGATGTCATGCTAGATGTCGAAATGGGAAACTGGCGCAATGGCAGGGTCCGCATTCGTGGGATCGAGCGCTTTCGGAACGAGCATGGACAGATCGTCGAATACCGGCAGGAATGGCTCGTCCAAACAGGCATCGTTGTGCAGCCGCCTCCAGGTAGGCGGCCTAAGCCGATCTAATTTTGCGAGTGATATCGGAAGGAATTTGATCGCATGAGGCGATCTAGTGGAGATTTACGGGATGCTCGTCGAATCGAGCACCCCACTCAAAGACTCGTGCCTGCTGCACCGCATGTAGCGCACAGGTCGGAGTAAGTCTTTGATTGATTTGCGCGTTTTGCGGACCTTCACCACGAAAATCCGCGTCTTTTTTGGCGGTATGGAGCCGTGAGGGCTTAAACAACCACGACATCCGCACCTGGGTGCTGGTCACCAGCCGTAGCACGCGCGCCGGAAGCAAACGTGCGCTTCATCAGCGCCGCAGCTTTTGATATCGCCTTGCGCATGACCGGATCTGGCGCCTCGTCGCAGCGAACAATTCCGAACAGCGACTTCAGCTGCCACAGCAACACCCGGCCATCGCCGTGGCCATTCAGCCATGCTTTGACCGAGCGGCGGTCGCCGGCAGATACGTCGGTCATCCAGACAGAAGCAGGGTTGGAACCAGAAATCGAGCCGCCGCGCTTGGGGGCTTTCACCGGGCGAACCTTTGCAATCGCAGCGCGACGTTCGGCTGCCGCCCAGTCAATCTGAAATACGGTTTCGTTGGAGACAAGAATGCGGTTCATGTGTTGCTCCCTTCAATTTGGATTGGTCAACCTGCAGGTTGGCCACCAAAGAAAGAGCGACCTCACCAAGCAGGGGATAGGTCCGCGACACATGCACCAGGAATCGATTTCTAAGCCGGATACGTGCCTCACAAACCCCGGCATGCCAGGAAAACAAATCCAGGGCATCGACCGTTAAAGCAAATGTACCAAGCAGTTTTTCCACCGCAAGTCGATATTCAACATCGGCGGCTACCGGCGTGCCGAGCGAGCGCCGGACTTCAAATAGCAGGTCATCTAGCGATTGGTCGAGGACAGGGAGCTGGGTATCCTGGATCAGCTCCAACATGCTGGCCATCCTGGCGCTTGCCGTCTGTTCGTTGCGCTGTGTGAATGCCCGGACCAGTTGGAACTCCGCGGCCAGCGCCGGCTCCATCGCCTCAACACGGCGCACGCGATCAGCGCAATAGAACTTGCCCGGCCGGCCTGCGCGGCCGGGAATTCGCGTGCCGACATGATCAGGCTCCCCAAGGTACTGTGTGACCATCCGACGACTCCACCCTTTGGATTGCAGTTCCTTCACGGTGAGAAAGCGCGCGCCTGACGACGGAAAGGACTTCACTTTGCGTCGCCTTGGTTAGGATTCTGGGGGAGTTTTTCAGCGGCGGTCTGCGCCGGCCGCACGCGTCCGTGATCGAATCCTCGATCGATCCGTCCCCAAAGAGTACCGGCCAAGAACGCTGTAGCAGCGATAAAGAAGAAGACACCCACGGTGGTACGAACAGAACGACCTGGCGTTTCATTCACGTCGACAATTGGCTTAGTATTGTCAACCGCGGCCGACTTCGATGACGTCAACGCCAGCGCCTCCTGTCGTTTTTCCAACAGCAATCCGTCCCTGAGCTCGCTGACTACTGAGAGCGCGTTTCGCTTTGCGCTTGTCTCCATCCGTTCGACCGCGGCGTCGACCGTGCCCTGCAAGCGCACCTCTACCTCCGAGAGCATCGAATTCACGGCCACCTTGTTCTCCTCGCCGGCCGCACGCAGACGGGCCGAGTAGAAGAGGGCGGCCACGACTAGCGGATCGTCCACGTCGACCTTGTGGCCGGTCAACGCAAAGATCTCGACGCAGAGTTTTTGTTTCTCTGCATCGGTGACGATCGGCTCGCTCAAAATGCCGCCATTTCCAGTTGGTCCTCAATGTCGCGGCACACCGTCGCCAGGCGCTGACGGCTCATCATCTTGAAGTCAGGAGACTTCATTGCTTCCTCGAAGCTCAGCTTTCGCGTGCCCATTTCCTTCAGGTCCTTCCCGAACGTGTCAGGGCTACGGCCGGCTACGCGAATGACGGCTTTGATCTTCGGCTCATTCTTTTTGAACACCTCGCTATCGGTAAAGCCTTTGCCGTTCCGTACGACAGGGCCATAAAACTCGTTCAGCCAAACAACCAGGTTAGGAACGTTCGCCTTGATCAGCGTGTCGATGCAACGCAACGTCTCATCCAGGCCTTCGCCACCGACCAGGACCGCATGGACATAGACTTGCTTGCCCTGGCTTTCGAGGAACTGGAACACATCGTTCTCCAGCATATATGCCATCATCGGAAGGAACGAGGAGGAACCATTATCGACGACGCAGTTGCCATCGTGCGATACCAGCTTCTCGATCAATTCATCGAAGTAGCTCCGGTCGACGTTCATCGTCTCCGTCATGATGTTGATGTGCTTCGCTCCGAAGTACTTGATGCTGGCGAACGTTGGATTGCTCGGATCCGTGTCCGCCGCGAAAAGTTCGGGTTCCAACTTCTTCAGGAAGTTGGCGAGCGCGGCCGTTATCCAGGACTTGCCGACGCCGCCTTTGCCCGTAAGTGTGAAATGAATTGCTGCCAAGTTTGTTCTCCTTAGAATTGACCTACCATTGAGATACCGTTGTTAAATCATGTTGAAGCGTTTTCGCTGGTTCTTTCGGCGCCGGCAAGATCGGTGCCGCCGCCGCGGCTGTCACAACAGGGATAACTCCCCGACCAGTTGACAGCGGCTTATGTGCAACTTTCTGCAGGGCCAGCGGTGCCGCACTTGCCTTTTTGTTCCGACGCTTTCGAGCTCTTTGGAGCATAGCGTGGTAGGTTTGAAGCGAAAGTTCGAATCCATTGGCATTTAGGAGTTCGACTATCTTTTGGTGCGGCACGCCGCTCCGATGCGTTTCCTCGATCGATTCTAGGTGCCTCTCAAATCTTTTCTGCAGGCTAACTTCCGCCTTTGCTGCCAGCCCGGCGAAGTCGACAGCATTAGCTCCCTGTGCGGACATTCCGATTCCTCTACCACTCTTCGAACTTGTCAGGCTCGTGCTCTAACCGTGTTCAAAAAGTGTTCTGTAAATGTTCTGAAAGTGTTCTGTAAGTGCTTTAGACGTGTTTCAGAGTTGATCTGAAAGTGTTCTAAAGCTGTTCTGTACGAATCGTACGAAGGCGTGCCTGCGATACCCGTTCGAATCAGCAGGTAGTTCTCACAGGACTTGAAAGCCGTTGACTTTCGTCACGCCGGCGGTCTACTATCTGCACGTCGACAACTTCGGCATCATTTGCACCAAATTCTTCTCTTCGCTATCCGATGTGGAAAGCGAAGATTTCACCAGCCCGCGAAAGAGCGGCAAACACGCACTGCCCCACCTCAGGGGCGGATCTTCATGGCAGAGAACCTGGTCATTCGCGGACGCGAAGCCAGGTTTTTTCTTCCGTCACTAAAGAAATACTCAGGAACAGTGAGTGCCGAGAGACGCCAGTATTACCAGCGATAACCGGCTACTTTGGAATACTAAGCGCGCAGTGAACGCTTTCGCCAAAGGGGCAATTACAGCCTCCCCGGCCACCATCAACGCATCGTCAGACGCCTTTACAGGCATGACTCCCACGCCCACGTCGGCTTGAACCAGAACGACGTCTCCAGTGACCGCGAATACGGTCGCGAACCTCCCCCACAGGAAGCAATACGAGCGATGTGCCCATTTCGGGGCACTTGCTATGCACGGTGTGATTGGCACATCGGCAGGCATGCATATCGCGCCGCCCAAGGGCGAGATTCACACAATGACAGGTGCTAGCGCCACCTGAACTGCCCCGATAAGAGGGGCGGAAGCGCTACGCGAGAAACCGCGTAAGAGTTCCAGGCTCGACAGCAGTACGTCGAGTAACCGGCAGCAGCAATGCGTCGGCGTTCTACCAGGTCGCGATGATGGCTGGTAGTGCGAAATTAGTATTCTTAGGTTCGGGCCCATCACCCCGCGTTAGTAGGACTCGCAGCGGCATATCAGTGGCCACGGAAGACGTGGCCAGCGGTATGGCGCCTGCGGCATTGTTAAATTTTGAAGTGAGATTCGAGACATGGCAGACACACTGTTCCCGAAGCTGAACGCGATCTTGGCGGAGCACGCCACGCGTCGCGTTAACGGCAAGGTCGCGAGCCACAGCACGACCACCGGCGCCGGCCAGACCCTGCGCACATGCTTCGCCGACCTGGTAAGTATTGGCTACCGGCTGGAAGACCCTAGGAACCTCGGTGAGAAGCACGTAAAAGCCCTGTGCGTTCATTGGCACGGGAACGGACGGGCGGTCAGCACCATGCAAGAACGCCTGTCACGGCTGCGCATCTTCGCAGGCTGGATCGGCAAGCCCGGTCTAGTGAAGAGCCTGCCTGACTACCTGCCGGATGTTCCTGTGGCCGACCTGCGCGTGCAAAAGGTCACGAAAGTGAGCAAGAGCTGGACGGAAAATGGTATCGACGTGGCGGCAAAGATCCGCCAGGCCGACGAACTGGATATGCGATTCGGCCTGATGCTGCGAATGTCACTCGCATTCGGCCTGCGCCGCATGGAGGTAGTGCAGCTGCGCCCCTGGAAAAGTGATCATGGCGAGAAGCTTGCGATATACCACGCGAAGAACGGCCGCCCACGCGACGTATACATCGATACGGAACAGCAACGGAAGGTGCTGGACCAGGTCAAGGCGATCATCCCGAAATCGGGCCACCTTGGCTGGCCAAATACGACGCGCGGCACCAAGGCGACGCTGGAGTACAGCATTGGCCGCTACAACAAGCTCATGGCGAAAATCGGCATCACGCGCGACGAGGTTGGAGTGACCGGCCACGGCCTGCGCGCCCAGTTTGCGGAGAACGCCGCCCTCATCGCCAACCTGATACCGCCGACCTTGGGCGGCACCGGTGGGCAGATGTCGAAGGAAGACCTCAACGTCAAACGCGAGCAGGTCAGCGAGTTGCTTGGCCACAGCCGTGCGAGCATCACGGGTGCCTACTACGGCTCTTTCGGCCGCAATGCGACGCCGGACGAGGCTGACCGCTGCAAGATCAACATCACGAGCGGCCTAGCGAAGCTGGGCGACCAGCTGCTGGTGCCGGTGCCGCCCGAGCGCATGACCGAATGCATGCAGCTGGTGACCGAGTTGAGCATGCTCGACATCGAGATCACCGCGAAGGAGGCCCACCACCTCTGGCACATGCACAGCCTGCGTCACGCACACGACTGGATCAAGCCGCTCGAGGGCAATGCCGAAGCGATGGAAGTGGAGGCGATGAAGATCGCGAAGGGTGGGCGGAAAGAAGTATCCGCCAGATAGCAGTGAAACATGTCAGCGGCGCGAGTCATTTGCTCCCCGCTGACAAACACCTCGCCGCCGGCACCACCATCGCACTGTCAGTTCGGCGCCTGGCGCCGGCGAGAATTCAAACATAACGGACGGAGAACCTGATGCAAAAAGTTGAAGCCCAAAAAATCACCACGCGGGAAGCGCGGTATGTCTGCCGACGCGTCATAGCAAAAGGAGTCGTCGTCGCCTCGCTGCATCCGGTGATCGGCCCTGTCTACTGGGACTATTGCGATGAGTCTGACTGCAACGCCCCAGACCATTACGGCCTAACCGACAATTTGCGCAACGCGCACGTGTTTTCGACACGTGAACGCTCGTATTCCTATATCGCCGAATTCACTCGTCAGATTTTGGAGTGCAACGTCGAATATGACGACGAAGAATATGGCGATCTGGAAGACGAAGACTATCGCTGGGAGGAGCGCCGAACATTTTCGTGGACGTTCAGCGAATTGGCACGAAAGGCTCAGTGCACGGTCGAAGAGTTCGTAACGTGGGTCGGCACGACGCTGTGGGTCGAATTCGAATGCCCGCCCCGCGTCGAGTTCCTACGCGACATTAACGGCTTTGTTGGCTACCGTCCCGAATGGACGCAAAATTTGGACGAGGCAATGACTTTCGATAGTAGTGTCCTCACTTCCAGCGACGACTTCGATGTCCGCAGCTACGGGCGATGCATTCCGATCGGGGAAGCCCACGATATCGGGGCAGTGAAAAATCTCTCCAATCCATTTATTAATCACGCATTGGAAGCAGACGTGGCCTACACGCACTTCCGTCTCAATACTCGGTATCCGCCGCAGCCAAATTCGTGGGTCGGAAGCGATGAACGTGCGTTCCGCCACGCGGCTGCCGCAGGACGAATCCATGCTCTCCAAAAATCGAACCTCCCGGCTTCTGGACACATTGCGCCGTTTCCGGAACTGCGGAAGGTCTTCGAAATGAGCCAGAAGCTGACGCTGCACCTGATGGAGAACCCGGCGCCAGCCCAGGATGACGCTCAGACATCGCGCTAGATCTGGACTACCAAACTCCGAGCGCCAAGAGACCCTGCTCAATTGCTATGCCAATCGCGATCGTGCTACACTGCCCTTGTCGATTATTCGGCACTTTTCTTGGCGCCCTGCCGCAGCTGCAAGTACCAACACCGATTCAGAAATTCTCACTTTTCGAAGCCCACTGCGTGGCATCGAAAGATGCTGACTCCAGCCCCGCCTCTTTCTCCACTCCGCATCCCGGAACCGTCACAGCGAGATGCCGATGAAAACATCGAACGCGCTGGCACTTACGCGACCAGTTCTCGGTCACACTTCCAACACCAGTTTTAGGAGCAACACGATGCTTGTCACGCAAATAAAGGGTTGCCCTGAGGACTTCCTCGTCGGGCGAGAACTGACCGCGCTGGAAATTCACGATTACGACGGCAAGGTCGTGGCACTAATCGCTGCAACCGCGCCATGGACACCGCTTGCGTTGTTCGAAACGGTCGAAGCAAACCAGGAACTAATCGACGATACGGGGGTAGCCGACTTTTACCTCGGCGACCTATGGATCGGATCGACAGAGCTTTAAAGACGCCTTACAGAATCGCCCTGGGCGCCGGCACCGACACTTTGAAAAGAGTGTCGGCACGATCACTTAAGGCCTAGCGCTGTCGTTCCATCAACCCGTTCTTGTCTACTCACTATTCACCAGCGCCGTCGGCGCGCCGGCGAGTGGTTCCCCCTCTTTGAATTCATCTCCGCATTTGCGGAATTACACCTCACGGAAAAAGGCAACAAAAATGCAAACCAATGACATTACGGAAATCGTAAGACGAGCAGTGCAGGCCTTCGAGGCCAGTCAAACCGGCCGAGAGATCGACGGCGACGACTACCTGGAACCGATCGCCGAGGCAATCCGCACCTGGGTCTGGAATAGGAAGCACGTCGCCGATGTCCGTACAGCGATTCTTTCGCTGCCGTACGGGGCGGACACAGATTTGCTCACGCGCGCATTCCCGGAAATCGTCCGCAATTTTCAGCAATCAGTGCCAGTCGAGTACCGCGACCTGGCGCAATACCTTGACGGCGACCAACTCAATCGCATGCTGATCTTGGCCGTCGATGCTTCAAACCGAGCATTGGTTTCGACTATGTGCAGTGACGAAGCGGATAGCTACCAACTTGACGTCATGAGTTTCGACGAAGCGGTCTACGAATTGGCAGGTTATCTCCGCGGAGGGAACTTCGGGTCTGAATTGGACGATCCCGAAGTGCTGCTTCACTTGGACGCCGAAGCAGGTGTTGAAGCGGACGTCGACGGCACTAAAGAAGAGTGGGAAGCGCTTTCTGATGAAGAGAAGGCCAAAGAATGGGAAACCTTTCATGACCTCAATGCACGCGGCACGGCCGATGAAATGCACTTCTATCGAATACTGATGAATGCATTTCTTGTCGACTACGTCGGCCACTGAGCGCAGTGAAAGCGGATTTCACTTACATCCGAACCGCGAAAAGACGAAATAGTCAGACTAAAACTGCTACTTACCAGCGCACTTGCGTCACCAGCGCGTTCAATCAATCAACCCGCGGGGTCAGGCCCCGCTGGGGCCGCTCCAATCTATCGAAAGCGATCCCATGAATTCCCTTCGATCTCCCCCTTCAATTTCGCATGATCACCTAGTTCAGTCCTGGGATGCGGCCGTCCAGCTACTGAAGAACGCCGGCGTGTCCATTTCTTCCATCGACCTGGTCAAGGCTGTTGCGCAGCTGGATGTCGCGGTGGCCGGCCTCACGCCCTCGGACGTTTCTACCCGAGTCATCGTCGGTGCGCAATGTGCCTACGCTTGCATCGCAGGTAATCCGTTCAGCCTGGACGTACAGCTGCAGCCTGGCATGGCGGCGCCGACTTCCCTGCGCAACTCATCTCTCGAAAATCAGCAACAGGCAAAGCACCTGATCCGGCAAGCCATGCGGATGGAATACGCGGTTACCATCCTCGCCCTGCAAGACAAAAAGCCAGTTGCAGCTGCTGCTTGACCCTTGCATCATCGCTTCAAGAAATCCCGGCCCGATACCTTCACAGGTGTTGGGCCTTTTTGCATTTCTGGAGTTGAAGTGAACTGCCGCCAGAGGGTGTCGAAAAAAAAGACGATCGGGAGAACTCTTTTCGACTTTACGACGAAGAAATACCCGATACACTAAATTTGTCCAAACAATCATCGTGGAACCATGGCTTCATACAAACCAACCGTGAATAAACTATTTGATCGTATTGATGAATTGCTGTCCGCTTCGACACGGCCTGGTAGCTCTGCCGACATGAAATTCCTGACGCGACTGCGCGAAGATGCATCGCACAATCAGCGCGACTGGCAAACACGTCTCGACTCCTACATGCAGTGCCTCAAAGATCAACGAAATATTTCTGGCGCGGACCTGAATGAACTGCTGGCGCTGGCCAGCGAATGCCCGGAGCCGACGCCAGGAAACTGGGATCTGCTCGCGCCATTGGTGTGGTTGCTCGTCGGCGCCATGTCCGTCATGGGGTGGATGATGCTCGCCGTTCCAGTCCCATACCAGTTGTGGTTTACCGCTGCCGTGGCACTATTTGGCGGTCTCTGGGGCGCCAAACACTATCGCAGGCCGGCCAGCCAACCTTCACGACGCAAGAACCGCTTTCACCGACTATTCTTGATAGCTAGTGGAATTGTCGTCGGCGTCCTTGCTGCGGTGCACCTACCCCGCGGAGTAAAAGACGTCGTGGAAGTGATTGGCGAAAGTCGGCACGCGAAGCATGTTGCTGAATTCGAAGCAGCACCAGACGGTTTTCCTTTGTTTCAGAAGGTCGCTAAAGAGAACTACGGCGTCGGGGTGTTCCTGGGCGACATTAAGTACAGTTACCAGCTCACCACGTTGCACCTACCTGGTTCCTCGTCGGCTTCAATGAACCTGTCTCAAGGGTATTGTGAGCTGAGCATCGATCCATGGTCGGTGACCCGAGATTTCGGGCCAAAAAGTGACGCCGACCGCAAGACCTGGATTTTTGGCGTTCTCTTCCACGAACTGGGTCATTGCCTTGACGTCGGGCGAGATCTTCCGGCCATAGGTTCTTCCGGCGAGATGCACAAATTCTCATTGGCGCCGGTCGACTCTAAGGCAGTGAACGACCTTGGAAGCTATGTGGCCGCCACGAAGCGACAGTCAACGAATCTTTGGCGTGAGGCCTATTCGGACATCATGGCGATCGGCTACTGGAAAATCGCAGCACCTGGGAAGGCAGCAGCGTTGGCGAGCGAACTACGCAGCAAGCGCAGCGCCAATACCTTAGACGTCAACCACTCCACAACCTGCTGGATCGATAAGGCAATTCCAGCAACTGCGCCGGCGTCCCTCAAAGACCTACCGGCCTGGGCGGATGCTCTGCGGCTATCGGCAAGCTGTAAGGCGTAGGTTGAAGAAAAATGCGAAAGCGCATGACGCATATCTTTGCCGCTGCTCAGAAAAGCATTGTGCTTCCGGTGGCAAGTTTATGGGTCCAGACGTGGCGCTTTAACGCGATAGACTGCGGTCAGTCCTTCATCAAATGCCGGCGCCTGCCCTGCAGGCAGCGCACCATCAAAACCAACAACTGCCGCATCATCGCATTGGCGGATCAGCACCGTATCGTGGTACTCCGACGCCCCGGCACACGTGATCACACGGCCATTGAGTACGCCAACATTTTTCGCCTTGACGCTCTCCGCCGTAAATTCAAACTAGATTCCATTCGCCCTCGGCGCGCACGCCGTTGTCGTCGAAGGCAACTGCCTTGCCGCGCACCCCACCACTCCAGTGGTGCAGGCGGGCCAACAAGCGCCCTCCGGCTCCTTCTACCGCGAGAACGCCGCCTTCGCCGGCAGCGTCGTCCAGCGTGCAAGGGCCGCCTTTGAGGCCGTCCTGCCAACCCGTGCCATTTCCGCTCTTGAGTTTCCAGCCGCGCCCGTGCTCAACCTCCAGCACTATCTTGCCCTTCGCGCCCAAGTCGATGCGAATCTTGCTGCCTTTGAGCGCAGCGGCTGGAACCGGTTCGCCGGTGAGGATCGGACCGGCGAACTCCGGCAGCCACCGCACAGTCGCTTCGCCATCCTGGTGTGATGGGAACATGCCGGCAAGCAGAGCTTCCCAGCTATCCGGGTTCTGCTGGTCTATGGGATCGCTAGAGACCGTGCTCTGGAATTTGTAGATGTAACCTACTGCTCCTTGCGGCATCCGCGAGCCCCTCATGAACGCCTTGAAGCGCAGCGGCGGATACGGTTCCGTCTCGGTGATCGGTGCGCGGGTCGGCTTGTACACCCCCGCCAGTTGGCCGAGCGGATTCCCTTCGGGCGGCGCGGCGATATCGTTGACCCGTTCGAACACCAGCAGCAGGTGGAAGGTATTCTTTTCGACGGCCACCCGCTCCGAACCCGGCGTCCCGCCCAGGTCGCCCGCAGTGACGGGATTGAGAAGCAGGTCGCGCGAGATCCGCTCCACGCCGTACCCAACGCCGCTGCGCCAGAGCTCGATCATGTCGTGGTCCATCTTCATCGTCAGGTCTTCGTTGGCGATGGAGGTATGCCGGAAAGGTGTACCGATGAAGGTCAGCCAGTGCGCCTGCCCATAATCACTCAGCAGGAGGCGCTGGGCGCTTGCCTCAGGCAGCCGGGCCAGCAGGACCGGCCCTGGATCCTTGAATGACATCCCGCCGGTCGCAGCAGCCGTTTCATACGGCGAATAGCGCTCGACTGTTTTCCACTGCTGGCCGTCGCCAGCGAGCACCTGATCGAGTACCTGCAAGCCCCACAGCGCTTCCGAGGTGCCCTTCCAGTGCCCCTTGTGCCAGCTGCACAGGAGGCGGCGGGCACCGACGCGCGCCGGCAGCGAGAAGCCAGGCCCGGTGCCGAAGTCAAGAGCGAATTCGGTCTGTGGCGCATCGCAGATAGCAAAGTCGAAGGGAATGCGGTCGTCGCCGTCAGGCCGCCGTGCCACCAACCAGTGCTCATCGTCACCGGGAAGCTTGCCGCTGGCGGTCCAGTCTTCTCCCGGGTCGAGCAGGCGGCGGAGGCGCACCTTGGCCATAACCCAATACGTGGCCACCTCGGCGCCTACCGGGCGCACGATAATGGCGGTGTGCGCGACCTTGGGATTACGATCAGCGTCGAAGGTCAGCCCGAACGGTCGATCCACTTCCAGCCGCCAATCCATCGGCACGGTCTCATCAGACAGCACACTGCCATCCTTGTTGTAGTGCACGACATACGGCAAATCCATCTGTGCCAATTTGGGCAATGGGACACCCGCCGTTCTCCGTGCCTTGGGCTGCAAGGGCACCTCGGCCGCAGACACCGGGCCAGCATGCATGATCGGATTGGGTCCGATCTCGAACACATTGTTGATGCGCGTCTCTTCCAGATCCACGTCGACGATTTCACCGACCCCGCCAAAGCGCGCCTGTGCGTCGGTGCGGCACAAGGCATCCTCGAGGCATAATAAAGTGCCGTTGCCGGTCAAACGCGTGGCATTCTCGCCCGCTTCATAGGTGCGCACCAGCGGCACCGCCGCCATGACGGTGGGCGGCGCCAGCCGAAGCGCAGGGTCGCTCCAGTTCACCCGCGCGGCTACCAGCCGGCCGGTGGCCAATACCTTATCTTCGACTTGTGCTGCATTCTCAAGCCAGGCATCAAAACGGCGCAGGGGACGCAGGACGCAGGCGACGAAGCGGGCCCCGTGCAACCCCGGCAAGCGGGTGCGACATAGCTCGGCGGGCAACTTGGGCAGGCCAAAGCGCCAGTCTGGGAGCGCCACCGTTTGAAGCGTTTCCGCGCGCGTCTCGACCAGCGCATCGGTACCGGCGAACGCCTCTGACCAGTCGAGCAAGGTGGGCCGGCCCCTTAGCATGCGCGGCAAGGCCAGCGGGTAACCGCTCCAGTGCCAGTCGTAGCGCTGGACGAGGAAGCCCTTCAGCCAGGTTGCGTCGACACCACCGTCCACGCCGATGCGCGCCACCGCGTCGTTGCCATCGATCGCGTAAGCAAGCGCGGCCTGGGCCGCCTCGAGCGCGGCGAGCGTGCGGTCGACCACATCGCTTGCATCGGGTGCGCATTCGAACCAGTGTTCGCGTTCGCCGAACGCACGGTAGGGTGTACCGTCGGCTGCTTTGAACTCCGCGCTTGCGGAGGCGAAATTCGCCATCCGAGCCAGTGCCACCGGATTCGCGTTGACGGCAAAGAAGGCTTCGGGCGCCAGCGTCCAGAATTTCAACTTTGCGCTCGCGCCGGGCGCAAGCGTCAACGTCAGAGTCGCTCCGGTGGCTGTCGCGGTTGATACCGCATCCGCCTTGCAGATGAGCTTACCGGGCTCCATATACCCGGTGTGGCACTTCACGACCGGGGTGAGAACAAGTCTGTTGATGGTGCCATCAAAGAAGATCACCTCCACGCCGATGGCGCGCGCGGCAGGATGACGGGCTTTCCGCACTGCATGCGGACCCCGTTCGGTATTCTTGAAGGCGTCCAGCAAAGCCTTGCTGTCGGCTAACAACTCATGGTCAGTACGCGATTTCGAGGCAGGATCCCGCAAATGCTGGCCGTCATAGGCAATCACCTTGCGCTGGGCAATGTCGGCATTGAGCCAGCGTTCGATCACTTTCGGCGTGCCGTCCGGTGCCACCAGTTCCATCTCCAGTGCTGTCGGCGCTTTGGCGCGCCAGCCCCTGCCTTTCGGCCTGATCACGGCGACGCGCACCCGATCAGTCTTAGCTAGATCGGCTTGCTCGTGCCAGCCCCGCGCTTCACCTTCCATGTCATACGCATTGCTTGGCGGTTTGATCGTAATGGCCCCTGGCGCGACCCGGCACAGGTACCTGCGCCCGGCACTGTGATCGAACAGGCTGGCAACCGGATCTTTCAGGCTACGATCGTTGGAGCCCTTGCAGTCGGGGTCGAGGATCTTGCCGCCATTTCCGACCGGCGTGGCGCGCGCCCAGTAGCGCAGGCCGTAGGCCAGTTGCGGCGTCGGCCAGCCTTCGTACCAGCCGAACTTCAGTCCATCGACGCCATCGGAGTCGGCACCGCCGGCCAGCATGGCACCACTGAGTGCACTGCCGTTGTACTGGAAAGCCACCACGCTGCGCCCTTTCTCGCTGGTGGCGCCGACCGTGTCATGCATCCTCTGCGGTTTCTCGTCGGTGCCAAAATAGACCCATTTTCCGGCACCGTTCTTGATCTTGCACGCCAAGTCGGTCACCCACTGAATGCCAAGCACACTGTCGGGATCCTTAAAGCCTGCCGCCATGGCGATGGCATAGCCACGCAGCTGCTCGTCCTGCAGAGCTGTCTTGCCCGTGGCGGTCGCTACGACGACCGCCAGGTCGGCGTCTTCGGCTAGGCTCACGGGCGCGGCTTCGTCAGGTAGGCGCAAACGCTCGTGCAGGGCGACGATGCGCGCATCAATCACCTCGGTCGGCAGGTCTGCCGACGGCGGTGCGCTGCTGGCCAGCAGCGCCATGGCATGGGCGCAGCATGCGCCCAGTTTGGCAGGCTGGCTCGCCTCCGTGTCGCCGCGAATCCAGCCGTCCATGATCGTGTGCAGCTGGCCGGCGCGCGGGTCGGCTGAGCCCGATTTGCTGACCAGCCAATAGCGCCACCAGCCTATGAGCAATTCTGCCACCTCATGTTCACCGATGACATCGCCAAGCAGCGCGTACCAGTCGGCAAAGCGGCGCTCCCGGACCCAGAACGGCGACGGATTGGCCTGGGAATAGCGAAAGGCGGTGGCTGCCAGCCAGGCAAGCATCAGGACGCGAGCATCGGCAGCATGGTCCAGCAGCACGCCTGCTGCCTTCGCGAAGTCTTTGCTGGTGTTCGCCTCGAACAGCGGCTTCAGTGGCGCCAGCGTGTTCGATCCTTCTTTCACACCATCGTCATAGAACCTTTTCAGCTGATCAAAGGGCGAATCGGCCTCAGTCCAGGCGTCGAACAGGTCGTCGCCGGTGCTGGCGCTAGCACCAGGCAGGCGCTCCCAGAACATGATTTTTTTGCCATCCTCCATGCGCAGCAGGCCCGGGCCAAGCGCGCGGGAGAGCATCGCCTGCGGCAGCGCTGCATTTGCGGGCCAGGCGACGCCCTCCACGCCGGCGACCTTGCCCAGAAGAACCATGGGCGAAAGGGCAAGCGCTGCCCGAATCACGCGCGCGCCGACTTCACTGACTTCTGAAGGATGGAAGGAGGCGCCTATCGTCACATCATCCGCACCAGAGTTGTCTGCGAAATTGCTGACTACACTAAACGCCACATCGTCGAAGGTCTGGCCGTCGGTGTAGGCCGCCGTGTAGCCTACGGTCACGATTTTCGGTGCAGTGGCGGCGCTGTTCGCCGGCGTGAACACCACCGCCCTCCCGTTGACGTCGATATGAAACTGCGGCACATACACTACATTCCCGGCCAAGACCTCGCACTGGAATTGGCGAACCATGCCCAGCACATCCTGGCTAAGGATAGCCGGCAAGTGCGTCAAAGGCACGAACACATGCGGCAGGCTGGATTTTCCCCACTCCGCTGGCGGCGGCTGGTGGACTGCGTCGCCCTCCCCGGGCCACATGTGCTTGATATCGGTGGAAAAGACATCCGGGCAGCTGACGCATTTGCTGCGCAACTCGGCTTCGAGCAGCGCGTAGGCGCCTTGGCGGTCAATCGCCGTACTGTGGCCGGTAGTGGCCACCGGGTGCAGGCCGGAGTCGTCAACCGCCCACCATTGCTCGATGACGAAGCGCCAGGGCCACATCAGATTGCCAACCGCCGCGAACGCACCAGCGCCATCGCATTGGGTGGCGTCCCAGGGCATAACCCAGTTGACCGCGATCTGGCGTCCACCATCGTGTTCTCCCTCATCGTTTCCGTGCAACATCCAAGAAAAGGTAAATGGCATCGTATCCTCACATGGTCTGTTGAACGGTACGCGAAATGCGCGCGGTGTAGCACCAGCAAACTTTGATCGACACGTCCAGTTGGCCGCGCCCTTGCATCTGCCCACCACCGTGCTCTACCTGAACCAGCAAGTTCAGGTAAGCGTTCAGGTAGCCCAGGACCCGTGCTGAACCTGCCAGCTGCAGGCCGGCGATGAAAGAAGTGGCGTGCTCCGAAAATGTGGCCTCGATAAACAAGCGCAGCGCATAGTTGCCATGCGCAACGCTGGCCAGGGAGAATGCTTTGGTCGATCCAAGCGACACGCCGATCGAGGCCTCGTAGCCGGGATGCATCTGGCCCTCCTCGTAATCCATGTAGGCGTGCGTGGTCAGCCACCCGCCGCCGCCGTACAGGCCGATCTGCAGGAAAACGGGCGCAGACACCGTCCCGATGCCGAACGAGGCATCGATTTTCATCTTGCCGTCGACCACCCGCAGACCGAACCCCGAGGCAAGTACCGTTTCGCCAATCGATAGGGCACCCAGTTCCAGCGGGCCGAAAGCGTGGTTCTGCACGATGCTGGCGCCGACCGGCATGCCTTCGCTGTTCTTGATGATCTCGACGCTTTCGGGCAGCTCGGGCATTTGCGCGCGGATCACCTCGCCGATGAACTTGAGCGCCGCATGGGGTTCGATCTTCTTCGGATCGAGGTCGAACTTGAAGCTGCCGCTGTCGCTGTACTGGATGCTGGCGCCGACGAAGGTCACCAACGGCTGGCCGGCGAAATTGAGGATCCAGTCGCCGCTGAACTGGGCTTGGGTGCGGGATTTTCCGGACTCGTTGGAGGCGATCTCGACATTGCTGCTGGCCGTGAGTTTCGGCTTGCGGACGTCCATGCTCAGTGCCATGACTTCGAACAGCGACTCGGTGGTGCTGAACTGATGGTTGATGTCGGCCTTGATGCTGGCACTGCGGGTCTTAGGGTTGATATGGTGGCTGACTCGGATCGCGCCTTCGGGCATCTGGGGCAGTTTAAATTTCTTGAAGAAATTCTCGAAGTCGAGCGCGGCGTTTCGGATAATCTTGGAAAAATCCATGCCCTGCAAGGCATCCGGAACGATGTTTTTCATCAGCGCGCGTGACGGCAGGGCCAGGCCCAGTTCTTTGATGCCAGCATCGAGCTCGCGCAAACGCGCCACGAAAGGTGAGGTCTCGATCTGGTCTTTCAGGTCGTCGAAGACACATTCGAGTCGGTCGGTGCGGATGGTGAGCTGGGGCAGCTGGGGCGGATCGGTCAGCAGTCGTGCCAGCTTGATAGCTTGGCTGGCCTTAGGTGCCACGCTGGCGCACGCCTTCTGCAGCAGTGCGTCCGCACCTCCTTCGGCCTTCCTGATGATTTCGTTTACAGCGTCCCGGACCGCGATGGCGCTCTCGACGGTCTGCTGGTCGAACAGGCGCGCCGCTTGGGCCGTGAATTCATCGCGCAGTCCGCTAACGACCTCATCGACCTTGTCCTTCAGTTGTCCTGCGAAGCGGTCCCATTCGGTACAGTCATGTTCAAGCTCGCTGACCATTGCCAGCACCTCGGCCTTTCTGGCCTCGAGTTCCGCCAGGGCCGCGCCCTGACCAGCCGCGAGTCGCACCTTGACATCTTCGCTGATGTCGCCGATGACGTTTGCCATCGTGTGGACCCGTGCATCGATCATGCCGGTGAAGTCGCCCAGACTGGCACTGGCTGCGACGGCAAGGGCGGCGCGCTGGTCGGGTCGTGGACGCGCGGCCAGAAGGCGCAGAGCTTCGAGCGCGGCATCGAACGCCTTCACGTGCGCGCTCAGATCAACCACATTGGTGTCGATGGCGGTTTTCAGGGTCTGATAGGCACTCAGTTCGTTTTTGAACGCGTCTTGGACTTCAGCAGTAAAGGCGCCGTTGGCGAGGCTGGTCCGCTGGCCATTCAGATCCTCCCTCAGACCGCCCAGTTCAACCCGAGGCTTGCCAAGCCATTGGGTGATGCCGGCCATAAGTGTACCGACCTGGTCGGCGAGCGTATCGACAGCGCCTGCCATGGCATCGCGTAATAGCGTTTTGATGGCATCGAACTGGCCCGGATCGATGGCGGCCACATCAGTGTGCGCTTTTTTCAGCGTCGCGACTGCGTCCTTAAGCAGCCGGGCCGGTGCCAGCAGCAAGAACCGCGTTTCCTGGCGCCAGTGCTGCAGGCCCTGCACCTGCTGTGGGAATGTCAGCTTGTCGATTTGGGGGCGGGTAGTTTCCAGCTGGGTGGCGTGGGTCGTGACCTTGGTAAGGGCGTCTGCGATGCACGCAAGTACTTTTTGCTGAAAGTCGGCGGCTGGTACACTGTCCAAAAGCTCATCTGCGTCGGCCTTGACGTTGCCGAGCGCCTGCATGAAGTCGTTCTGGTCATGGTTGATTCCCAGCACCAGCCGATCGAGGTCCGCAATGATCCGATCGAGCAGCGAGATCGGGCCGGACAATGCCGTGACACCGCGGAGTAGCATCGTTCGTAACGGCAAGACCAGATAGCTTTCTTCGATCTGGCGCCAGCGCAGTTTTATCTGGCCGGCATCGCTGATGAGCTGCGTCATCCAGCTACGCAGTTCTTTAAGGGCACGATCGCCCTGTTCGCAGGCGTTGTCGATCACGGCATCGGGCAGGCGCTGTACCAGCTTGAAACCCTCGGTAATATTGTTCGTGAGCTCGGCCTGAGTGGCCGGCAAGGCTGCCAAGGGGGTGTCCTCAAGGCGTTTGTGCGACTCGTCAAACGCAGCCGTGACACGCGCTTTGAGCTGCTCACGCAGCTGCTCGCAGCTCCCTCCCGCGCCGAAGGTTTTCCATAGCGTTTTCGCGTCACTCAAGATCGAGCCAATGGTGGAGTCGATGCTCTTGAGTTCGGCGGCGGCCTTGGCCGATTCCCAGAGCTTGCTGGCATGCGTGGCGACATCCGTGTGCTTGGCCAGCACGCTGCTTGCGCTGAGATCGATCCGCGACGTGGCCATGGTGCGTTCGATCTGCATCGTACGTACGCTGGCGACCAGTTCTTCGGCACCGCGCCCGTGCATCAGGTTCGAGGTGCCGTCAGCATCGACCGCCATGGCGAAGCGAGGATTGGCGGCCGCTTCCAGGGTGTAGCTTGGTACCCAGCGCTGGTCGATGATCCGATCGCCCGGTACCCGTTCTGGTCCGGCAATGGCGCCGAGGTCCGGGTGGCCGTTGAAATCGATGTGTGCCTGCGCATACCACAGGTCGGTATCGGAGCCCTTGCCGGACTCGGTGTTGGTGTAGAAATACAAATGCTCCGGCTGCCGGTGCCAGTGCTGTGTCAGCTCCTCCCCGCCGCCTCTCGCGACCGGCCCCACCCAAGGCTTAACGTAAAAGCCACTCGTATCGAGTTCATTGTAGAGGGGAATTTCATACCCCGACGGCACATCGCGGCCCCACGCACTGTTGACGTAGATGGTGCGAGTGGCGAAGTGGAACGCATGCAGGCAACCGGCGCGGTTCTGGCTGGCGCTGGCTTCTGCGCCGAACAGGCGGTTTGGCTCGAGGATTTCCACGAACTCCTCCATCTTGCGCAGCAGCGGGCGACCAGGGAACCATTCGTCCGATTGTTCCGCCTGGAATTGCGCCCCCGGCGCGGTACTTCGTTCGTAGATCACCACATGACGGGCCTTGTTCCACGTGGCCGCGATGCGGCCGTAGCGCGTCTTTACGAGGCGCGACAGTTGGCCATTTTCCACCGTCACATCGAACACCGTCCTTCCTTCGTCGAACGCGGCCTGCATGGCGCCGCTCGCCCCCAGCACGGACAGAGTCATGTCCATCAGCTGCACGTCGCGCGTGACGGGCGTGCGCAGGATGGCCCCCAGCTCGGATGCGAACTCGACCGAATACAACAGTCCGGCCGGAAGCTTCGCATCCGAAGGGGCGGCGGCCAGGTAGCCATCGAGACCGGCCAGTTGGTCCTGAGACGGGACCACGCCGTCCGCAAACGGATAGATGGGTGGTGCGTGCGCTTTGATGCCATCCCTTGTGCTGCGTAGGCGCGCTGACAGGCCTTCGCGCAAATCTAGCCGGCGCAGCGGGTAGTTGGCGTCGGCCAGCGGGAACTGGGCCACGCGGTGGCGAAAACTGGCACGCGCAGCCAGATGACGCAAGCGCTGGGAGACGACAGTCTTGGACAGATTAAGCTTTACCTGATTGTAGTACTGGGCGAGCATCGGACTGAAAGCGCTTTCCGGGTTCTGGTCGGGCAAGGCGACACCTGGCTTGCCCAGCGTCTTGCCCACTTCCGACACGATCACGGTGCGTTGCAGGTCCGGGGTGCGCTGATAAGTCACTTCGAGCGGATAGGCCAGTTCGGTTACCATGCGTTCAAGTTCGGCGTCGCGCAGCACCGACAGCAGATCGCCGGGATGAACTGTATAGCGTCGGTCAAGGCGCGATGGCCGCACGGTCAGTTCGGTGCGCCGGGAAAAGCGGTACCCAACTGGCCTGTCGGATGGCAGCGGGCTGTCGCTGCCGGCCGGGCGAAAGCGGCTTCCGCGCACCATGGCCTCGCCCACCGCTTGTGGAGGCAGATTCAGTTTGACCAACTCAACCCCGAAACGCCATTGCTGACCGTCCGGGTCATCGCTGCTCCACTGGGCGAGGATGGTGCCGGCCTCAGGGACGAAGTCCGGCGCTAGCATCTGCGCGACGGCGAACGGCGAATGGTTGACTTGGACACTAACTTGCTCGTCATTGGATGCCCCAAACCGATTGTCGACTTTGAGCGTCGCAATCCATACCGCATCGCGGCCGGGCTGGGCCCCCTCGCAGTGAATCTCAAGCTTCGCCTTGGAGTCGGTATCGGCGATGACGATGGCATCCGGTCCGCAAGTGGCGCTGAAGTACTCCGACTCAATGGCCACTTCAGCGGACGACAGATCGCGCTGCGACGAACGCAGCAGGCTCGATTCGGCCAGCACGGGTGATAGCGTGGCCCTTTTGATCGCCAAGGTGATGGTGTAACTGAAGTCGAAGCCGCGCCGGGCTTTCTTGAGGACAGCGATATGTCCCTTCCTGTCCGGCATCAGCGACAAGCCGTCGAAATACACGGGCGCCGGCTCGTCGATCTCGAGGTCCGGCTCTGTCAACGTATACCACCCGTCCGCCAGCGTCGGCGCGAAATCTTCTTCGTCCTGCGCATGTAGCGTGAGCTTGACGACATTTCTCGGTTTCAGAGCGACGTCGAATTTCAGGTCAATTTCGCGCGAATAACCTTCCGCATACCATAGCTCCGGCAGCAGGCTGACGCGGTTGCTCCGACGCGCGCGCAGCCAGCCTTCTTCGATATCCTGAATATGCGTGTTCCACTGCCCTTCGAAATTAGACATCGCATTCTCCGAAAGAAAGCGCTACCAAAATTTGACAAACCGGGAGGAATCGCGGGCAAGCGAAAGCTTACCAAAAGAAATTGCAATGATTGCAATTAGTGCTAGCTTACCACGGGGTGGGAAATGTCTTCCGTGTAATTATTCGCACTGGTATAAAAACAACGACGGGACCGGAAAGGTGTGTACTCGTCAACCAAAGTGGAGGATAAATTGGATACGGGTACGCCTAGGGCTGCGCATTTAATACTGAAAGTACCATCACTTGGACGGAGGAATCATGATGAAGTGCTTGATGGTGGCAGCGCTTTGCGCATCGGGGCTTGCAGCGGTTGGACAGGCTATGGCCGCCTGCAGTTGCGGCCCGGACTATTGTCCCGATACCGCAGCTTACCGAAGCGAACTGGCTAGTAAGAAGGCGGCCGCCAACGCGAACGGCGCCCCGCCACGGCTGGTGGCGCTCTACGACAAACTCGACCACTGTGTAGCCAGCATTCGCATGAGCCCGGACGCATTCAATATCCTGCGCCAGGAGAATGACGGCACGATCACCGTCGACGGCTGGACCGAAGAAAACGAACGGAACGACGCGGCTGCGGTGCGTGCAGGTACGCTGAAAGTCTGCTACGTCATGCTCACGCGTACCGCCTTCGTTTGTTGTGGCGGTACCCAACCGGAAGACCGCGCCGATTACGACACGACATTGAAGATGAACAAGTCGACGGCGCTGAGCTGCGAGTAGATCGCCACGCTCATACTTGAAGCAGAAGTTGCGGCCACTACCCTGGTGAACGCCGGTGTGATTGTGCCGAGTAGATGTAGGTCTTACGAGGTCACGGTATCGCGCGCCCGCCCAAGCACTGTGGCCGCTATTCCCATGCGCAGCCGCTCGCTGGCGTCGGATCCTCGAGCGCGATCGCCCAACGGCTCTTCGTCTGCGATGTACTTGACGATGTTGGTCTGAGTCACGCTCGCCTACGCCCTGCAGCTGGTTGTCCTTGCGCAGCGCCGACGGCGCAGCCCGGTCCGGATCGCGGCCGCGCGCATTCCAACTGGTCGAAGCGGCCCGTCAGCGCTTGGTCGACTCCACGATCTCGGCGAGATCACGCAGCGGCGCCCATGTCAGTCGCCACGGCCCTTGGCTGGATGGACCCTCGCGAGATACCCAGTCATCGAATACGGTGCCTTCTGACGACGCTTTCAAACTTGCCCGATCTGGAAAGGTTGGTACTCTTCTGCTATCCAAAATTTCGCGAGGCGGTGTCGGAGGCTCAAACCTGGCCGGCGCCGCGACAAACTTGAACCGGTAGAGCACAATGTATCAAGCTGAACAGACTTTTCGTGACTGGAAGAACGCCGGCGCCAAACTGCACGACGCCGACAAAATCGTCGCGACTTCGAAGGGGAATGTAGCGACAGAAGAGAAGGACGGATCCACCATCATGCGCTACGCAGACGGCTCTGAGCTGTCCGTATCGATCACTCTGCAAATGGGCCAACCGGTAGTGAGGATGATCTGGGGTAGCCCATAGATCGAGCAGCTGAGCGCGCTGAAATATCCGCGCTTCGCTTTGCCCCTCCGCCTCCGGGCAGGCTCTAAGCTTGTCGCCTCTCTCTTAACCGTTACAAACCGCCAGGCCAAACGTCAAAGCTTGGGTTTCCAAAAGCGCCTTCCAGAGTACCCGTATCAAGAGTTCTCCCTCCTCATTCGCCGCCAGACAGGGCCGGACCAACGTGGCTTTTCCATCAGTGATGTTCAACGAGAATTCGTACTGAGCACCAGTGAAGTCCAGATGTTGGATGGCTATTGTGTGCGCGGCTGTCCTCGTGAGCCTGAAGTGTCGCAAGAGCGGCCCCTTTCCATGGGTCGCTTTTCTCTCAGACAAAGTGATGCTCGTCCCGTCCTGCATTGGGACAACGACTAGGTGCGCGTCTCTCAATTGGATTGAATTTGGCATTTTGTTCGGTGTGTACGAGTGAACATGAAGTACACACCTTCGCATGCGAAGTCGTCGATGCAATTTCTATATTGTTTTGTGGACTACTTAAATTCGCGGTTTAGTCGAGCTGCAAAGGCATCTTCCGAAGCAGTGGCGCACTCATTGACCAGAAGCCGCCTTCGAGCGGGCACCCGTGGGCAGCGAACCATTTAGCCGCCAGTTCGCCGCTCATCGCGCGAGCGATTTTCTCCAGCAGCTCCCGGTTGCGGCAGGCGATGCGGAGATGATGGTTCATTGGGAGCACTCCTGCCGGCACCCGCACCGGTGAGGGCGACTGAGCAATGCGTGAGAGGAACAAAGACGGCTGATCCAAATCCCAATGCCAATGCGCTTCGGGCGGCATCCAAAGCTTGCTCATACGGGCACCAGCGGGCATTTTCCCGTAACGGCTCTTAAGGTGGGACATGATGGCATCGCAGGGCTCCTTTTTGGGATCGGTGCGGATCGCATACCTGGTCGGGTACCGGAATATTCCATCCTTCGTGTCGTCGGTGTCAAAGACAGGCACAAGCGAATCGAGCGGCAAATGTTTGGCGTGCGCCTCCTCCATCGAAAAAAAGAAGATCCCTTCGGGGCCGAGCCAAGGCGCAAGCCTAACTTCTGCCAAATCTCCAAGCAGCGGCAGTCCTTCGTAGCTTGCGAGATCGGCGTCGGGATAGATCGCGGCACTCGTGAGCTGGCGGCCACCACCGTCTGTGAGGTGAACAGCAATCGGCGTGATGCGAGGCGGAGTGCCGGCCTTCCTATTCTTGGGTCGGTAGAAAGAAGACTTCGGATCCAGCCGCTCCACGTGCTGGATGCCCAGCCTACGTCCGAGCTCCGCCCGCAACCTTGCGGCGCCGGTATTGAACAGCCAGCGGTCGTTAGACACCAGTACCATCTCGCCACCCGCATTCAACGTCCGATTACATCGATCCAAGAAACTATGGAGTAAGCAACCGGTGGCGTAGTCTGGAACATGGTTTGCATACTCGTCTCTCAGGACCTCTGGGACGTTCGTCCAGCGCAGGAACGGTGGATTTCCGACGATCGTATCGTAGCGCGGAGACGTCGGGCCCTGGGTCAGGAAATCCGAGTTGTGTACGATCCGCGCAGCCAGCGTTGATGCGGTCGCTCGGCTGCGACCGGCGCCCACCAGTATTTCGGTTAAGCGCGCGCGAGCCTGTGCGCATGCATGAGGGTGAATCTCCCATCCCTCGAGGAGCTCCAGAAGCTCCTGGTCACTGCGGCCGGCGGCCAGCAACTTTTGCAAGGCCTTTCCAAGGAACTGGCCATCACCGGCGCTGGTGTCCGCAAGCTTACCGTTCCCCTCCGGCCAGCGCAACCGGGCCAGCAGTTGGTCTACTACCGGTTCGGATGTGTACAAAGCGGTAGCTGCATGAAGTCGGTCTATCGCGTCGATTCGCGCGGCGTGCACTTCGTCATTGGCAAACAGGAAGTTTGATTCGAACTGGGACATCGGGTCATTTCTCTGGAATACGTAGATGGTTAATGATGGATGAGACCTCATCGATTGCAAGGCACGCGAAGCTGCAGTTCAAGGCATTGCTTGCTGAACTATCAAGCTGCTAGAATTTCTGACAATTTGTCATATGCAGCTCCAAACATTGAGTCCAAGTGACTTGGAGTTCATTGTTCAAACTCCCCGGCATCGCGCTTCCGACGGCGTTGTTGAAGGTAGCTCCCGTAGAAAGGCAATAAGATGCAGTTCGTAGTCGACGGTCCGGACATCCCGGACGAACTCCTGCAAGCTCACGAAGAAGGCAGGGTGGTGTTCTTTTGCGGCGCGGGCATTTCTTACCCCGCTGGACTGAAGGACTTCAAAGGTCTCGTGACAGACATCTACAAGCTGAACGGCGCAGAATTCGACAAGTTGGAGCAGGTGGCTTTCGATAACTGCCGGTACGATGCCACGCTCGATCTCCTTGAACGTCGGTTGCCAGGGCAACGTCGCGATGTTCGCCAGGCGCTCGCAAACGCTCTACAGCCAAAGCTCCGTCGCAAAGGCGCTATCGATACGCACGCAGCACTGTTGCGCCTCGGTCGCAGCCGAGAAGGCGTACTACGTTTAGTCACAACGAACTTCGACCGGGTATTTCATGCCGCTGGAAGGCGCACAGGGCAAGCCTTTCATGAGTATGCGGCGCCGATGCTGCCAGTACCGAAGGCTAGCCGTTGGGATGGCCTCGTCTTCTTGCACGGTCTATTGGCCCAAAAGATTGAAGACACGGATCTCAACCGCCTAATTGTCACCAGTGGCGACTTCGGCCTAGCCTATCTCACGGAGCGGTGGGCTGCGCGTTTCGTAAGCGAATTGTTCCGCAACTATGTAGTCTGCTTCGTAGGTTACGGAATCAACGATCCCGTGCTGCGATACATGATGGATGCCTTAGCGGCTGACCGATTACTGGGGGAACTCACTCCCCAAGCATGGGCTTTTGGCGAGTGCAATCCGGGACAAGAATCACAAGAGAAGAAAGAATGGGAGGCAAAAGGAGTTAAACCTATTCTCTTTAACCCGCAGGCGGGCAGTTATCCTTATGCGGTCTTGCACCAAACGCTCCATGCCTGGGGAGAAACGTACCGCGACGGCGTCGAGGGGAAGGAAGCGATCGTCGTCAAACATGCGCTAGCCAAGCCACAGGACAGCACAAAATCGGATGACTTCGTCGGCAGGATGTTGTGGGCGCTATCCGACAAGTCCGGCCTACCTGCTAAACGCTTTGCCGAATTCAATCCCACCCCCTCATTGGATTGGCTGTTGGAAGCCTTCGCCAAAGATAGATTTGTTCACAGCGATCTCGTACGTTTTGGCGTGCCGGCCCGACAAGATGTTGATCCGAAGCTTACCTTCAGCATGGTCCGTCGTCCCGCCCCCTATGATCGCGCACCATTTATGGTATTAGCCTCAGGCAGAGTTGAAAGTAGTCAGTGGGACGACGTCATGGCGTACTTGGCACGCTGGCTAGCGCGTCACTTGAATGACGTCCGGTTACTTATTTGGATCGCCGAGCGGGGCGGGCAAATGCAGGATCGATGGCCCTTTATGGTCGAATATCAACTCGATCACATCGCTTCGCTGGAGCGTGAAGGCAATGTGGCTGCGCTAGACGAGATTCGACTTCACGCGCCAATGGCGATTCCAAGTCCTTTGATGCGCACTTTATGGCGCTTGCTGCTAAGTGGCCGGGTGAAGTCGAACTGGCGCGACGTGGACCTCTATCGGTGGAAGTTACGTCTAAAGCGCGAAGGCCTGACCACCACTCTTCGGCTGCAGCTGCGCGAGCTATTGGCACCACAGATCGCCTTGAAGCGACCGTATCGCTGGGCTGAAGATCAACTCAGCGAAGACGCCATCGAGCGTATCAGTCAGATCGTGGACGCGGAAATGGTTTTGGCTGCAGATGATGTGCATTCCACGCTTTGCCAATCTACTGAGGAACATTGGGTATCGGCTTTGCCGCTCTTGTTGGAGGACATCCAACAACTGCTACGAGATGCCCTTGACCTATTGCGCGAGTTGGGAGAAGCCGACGACCTCGATGATAGATCGTACTGGCATTTGCCATCCATCACCCCGCATTGGCAGAACCGCGGATTCAAGGACTGGGTAAGCTTGATCGAACTATTGCGAGAGGCATGGATTCCGATCCATAAGAGCGACGTTCAACGTGCTGCGTTAATCGCCCGCACCTGGTTCGCACTACCTTACCCGACGTTTAAGCGGCTAGCGCTTTTCGCTGCCAGCCAAGAAAGCTGCATCCCGCCCGATGAATGGGTTACTTGGCTCTTGACCAACGACGCATGGTGGCTCTGGACTCCGCACACTGGACGGGAAGTATCGCGCCTCTTTGTATTGCAAGGAAAGCACTTAACAGGTGCTGCAAAAGGACGCTTGGAAGAGGCTATTCTCGAAGGCCCGCCACGCGAAATGTATCAGGAAGACCTGGAGCTTGAGCGGTGGCAAGACATCGTAGCGCGCGACGTCTGGCTGAACCTTGCGATACTTCGCAGCTCAGGTCTCGCTTTGGGCGCGGCGGCCGCGGTGCGCTTCGCTGAACTGTCCGAAGCCAACCCGAAGTGGAGACTAGCCGATAACCAGCGTGATGAATTTTCGAGTTGGATGAGCGGTACCGGTGACCCGGACTATGAAGCCAGCCGTGACATTGCTGTTGCGCCTAAAATGCGGCGCGAGCTTGTCCAATGGCTCCCAATGCCGGTGCCAGATAAACGACCATTTTACGAAGACACTTGGCGCGAGGTATGCAGGACACGCTTCTTTCACAGCCTTGCCGCACTTTGTGATTTGGCCCATGACGATGTTTGGCCGACAGTCCGTTGGCGAGAAGCACTTCAAGTATGGGCCGAGGAGGGGATGCTCCTGCGTTCGTGGCGATTTGCCGCACCGCTTGTGCGCACCATGCCAGATTCCGTCATCACCGAGGTTATTCAAGCCTTCACCTGGTGGATTGAAGCGGCATCAAAATCAAGCCACCTACACACAGAAATCTTGCTGGACCTATGCACCCGGATCCTGGGCCTGCCCCTCGAGCCCGGCGAAGGCGCGCACGTTACACGCAATGGGGTCCAAACTTATGATCCTGTGGGATCCGCCATCAACCACCCGGTAGGCCATATCACGCAAGCCCTAATCAATCTGTGGTTCAGGCGTCAGCCTAACGACAACGACCTGCTCCCAGACGATTTAGCGCCACTGTTCACCGCGATGTGCGACGTGAACGTGGTTCGGTTCCGCCACGGCAGGGTACTGATGGGCGCGAACCTTATTGCGTTCTTCCGAGTGGACGCCAACTGGACCGAGCAAAAACTGCTGCCACTCTTTGACTGGGCCAATCCTGTGGAATCAAAGGCTGTGTGGGAGGGATTCTTGTGGTCTCCGCGCTTGTATCAGCCTCTACTCTCCGCGTTTAAACGGGAGTTTCTCGAAACCGCGACGCGCTATGGCGATCTTGGAGAGCACAGCCAGCAATTCGCTGCATTCCTCACATATGCTGCATTAGGCCCGACCGAAGGATTTACGTTGGAGGACTTCAGGAAGGCAATCGGCGCCATGCCACAAGCAGGGCTGGAGCATTCCGCACAAGCCCTCGCTCAGGCCATGGAAAGCGCAGGGGAACAGAGGGAGGATTATTGGCGGAATCGAGCCAAGCCGTTTTTCGTGCAAGTCTGGCCGAAGTCTCGAGAACTGGCCAGCACACGTATTTCGGACTCATTGGCCCGCATGGCGATCGCGGCGGGCAACGCATTTCCAGACGCCTTGGCGGCTGTGAAGGGGTGGCTGAAACCTATGGACCATCCTCATTATCTGCTGCGCATGTTAAAGGAATCCGACCTAAGCAGTCGGTATCCGAAAGAGACGTTGCAGCTTTTAAAAGCAGTAATCACTGAAAAGGAATGGGCGTATCAGGAGTTGGCGCAGTGTTTGGAGGACATTGTGAATGCCACCCCGAAGCTTGCCGACGATGCGAGCTATCGGAGACTCCGAGAGTATAGCCGTAAGCGTGCCGGCTAACATATTCAGTGCCGTTGGCGCGGAGACGATTGGATACACTAGAGCAGGTCCACCAGTTCGTCCGATTTCATTTGGATGCTGTCGACGACGAGATCCACCTGCTCGTCAACCAATGGAGCGCCCCGGCGCGAGAGATAGTCGCGTGCCAGGCGCTGGATATTCGTTGCTCCCGTGTCGATCGGTTCGACAAGCGCCAGGTCTGGGTTTCGGACCGGCTCAATTTGCTCACGTTTGAGGCCCAGGATTTCCGCCATGATCGGGTCGGTCCCGGTTTCTGACATGAGGAAGTATGCGAAGCAGGGCTCCTCCTGGCCATCACGATGAAAGCGCCCCATGCACTGCTCCTGTACGCCGTTGGCCCAGTCAAGTTCACCAAAAACGCCTGTGCTGCAAAATCCTTGCAGCCCGTCGACGCCGGCGCCGGACCGCAGAGACATAATCAGCAGTTTCGATTGGCCAGAGAGGAATGCCGCAATAGACTCGTCCTTCTCCTTTTCCGATTCGCTTCCCGTATACAGGACCGGATTAAAGTCTTTTAGTTTTTCCATCCATATGGAATAGACAGCACGATGCCAGCCGAAGAGGATGATCGGCTCCCCACTGTCGAGAAGCATTCGAACGAATTCCGCGACATACGGCGCCTTGGCAATACCTGTAGCTTGACGCATCATGGCGTCGAACTCGCCGGCGGCCAGCATCTTCTCGCCGCGGAAATGTTCGTTGTGCTTGAGGACAATCTTGGCCAACTCAATCGCATCTCCCTGCAGCTCGTTGAACGCTTCTTCGTCGGCGTCGATCTCATGGATGATCTTCGACAGCGCAGGAAGTTCTCGACCAACGTCCTTGCGAGTCCGCCGCAGCATAATGCCTTCTCGCCGCAGAAAGGCGCCGAACTCCTTGGAATCCTTGAGCATGGGCTTGCCATTGGGACCCGACTTGCACCACCCAGTCAGGAACTCGCTGTGCGTGCCCAGCGCGCCAGGCAACAGCACATCGATGACGTAGAAGAATTCGCCTCCGTAGTTGTAGATCGGGGTGGCGCTCAGCCCCATTCGAAGGGCAGCGCCTTCGCCAACCAGCTTGCTCGCCGCGTAGATGTCGGACTCCGGGTTGCGCAGCTGCTGGCATTCGTCGTACACCACGTAGCGCACCAGACCCTTCAACATCTCCGCCCATCCCCTGAGCTTGTGGTACGAAGTGATGATTACATCTGGAATGGACGACGGAATCAACTCGCGCTGCGCGCCCCTGGTGCGGGGAATTAAGTCGTATGGCGTTCCTTTCTTGAGGACGTGAATCGTAAGGTGCGGCGCGAAGCGCTTAAACATCTTCTTCCATTGCCGGGGAAGGTGGGCAGGGCACACGATCAAGACGGGCATGTTGGCCGGCTTCACCGCCGAACAGATGGCCGATACGGTTTTCCCGAGACCAAGGTCATCTGCCAGCAGCAGGCCGCCCTTGATCTCGAGCATCTGTGATGCGAAGGCCTGGTAATCCCGCGGCGGTTCAGCCATCTCAAACTGCCCGGGCGCGATATAGCCATTTATGAGCTCGGCCAGGCGCATCTCCGTATCGACATGCTGCTGCGCCAATGACTCCAATAAGTCGCGCCTGGCGACATCCATCGGGAATCGATCAAGGAACCACTGCAGGTCGCGTGAGTTCTCGGGCGTCGCGCTGATCGAAATCAGCTCGCTTGGGCCTTGGGGAACGCTGGGGAAGTGGCGCCGCAGGCGTGTTTTAACGAACGGTTCACCGCTGATCTGCCAGTAGGGCGCACAATACTCGACTTTCCCGTAAGAATTTGCGGTCAAAACGCCGCTCCCCGAACCTTGACGACATAGACCGGCTTGCCGCGCAGCTGGCGCACAGAGGACGCCGCGCCCCAATACTTGGTGGTCACCAAAACCACGGCCTTCACATCCTCCCTGGCTGCGTAGCGATCGATTTGATTCAATGCGGCCGGCAACGAACCTTTGACTTTCGCCTCGAGGACAATGCCGCCGTCGACGAAGAAGTCGAAGCGGTCGCGCGGCCCGGCGACGTATTCGCGCTGGTGCGCGATACCCGACAAGTTCAGCACTTCCGACAACCCGTCCTGGAACAACTTCTCGTCCGCCATTCGATATGCGTAGCGCGGGAGCAGCTGCGCGATATTCTTCAGGCGGGTTTCATCAGAATTGATACGTTCGTCAACAGTCATGGTTGCGGCCTCGGTTCGAGTTCGGGTGAGCGTAGATAGAGGACTATTTGAATGCGTAGTCCTTACGATAGTTAGGATCGAGCGTGATCTCCATGGGCGGGATCGTATCTGGCTGGCCGGCTAAGTAAACGTCGGCTTCGACTCCGCCGCCGGACGAATGAAACGACAACGTGTGAATGAAGCGCTGGCGCTGCTGGTAAATGACCGGGTGCCCGGTCTGCAGCGCATGTAGTAGCACTCGATACTGGCGTTGCAGCAACTGCGCCGGCGTCTGCGCTTCGCTCGCTGCAGCGCTACCGCCATCAGATGCTTGGTGCTGTTCGGCGTCACCCACCACTCGTCCCCCTATCATCAGGCAAATGAGAGACGTGGAAATCCGGATAGTCGTCATGGAGCCGCCCAGCCAGCAGCCGCCCGGAGGCCTTCTTACCCACTCGACGCATCCATTCCGCCCCAACGAGTTGGGCAACGATTCCGGTGTGCCCAGACCTCGCTACCAGATGATAACGGTCAGCCTCAGCGGGCTTCAAACCCGGAGGCGGCCCAAGTTCGGCCGCTTCCCACTCGCCCCATTGCTTGAACACGAAAGGCTTGTCAGCAGCGACACACTGATCACGGATATCCAAAGGCCACTGAGGATGCATCGGTCGGGACATCGGCCCGCTTTCGCCGCCGGCAACCACCCAATCTATGCATGGGTCATATCCGGTCCACGATGCAGACTCCCCGCAACGAGGGCATAGAGGAATGGTCTCCAAGTTCGCAACGTAGGTCGATACTTCCTCGTCATTGACATAACGGGTGTCGGGGCACACCTCCTGGCAGTGCACACCACGTGCATTGAGATATCGCAAGATGTCGACAGGGCCAAGCAACGGCTCCATGCTGAGCCACCGCAGATAAGCCGGAGTGCGCAGGAGATTCGGAATATCCCGATCCGCCTCCTCCTGATTTACGATCGAAATGCCAAGCCACACGTTTTCGTACCCATCGTCCCAGTCGGCAGGCAGCATGCTCGCCGCGTTCCCGATGCGCTTGGTCAGGATCAGCCAATCCAGGTTAGGCGTGGCCTTGATCAAGCCCCAAAGGCGCTCGCGTGCGCCGGCAGGCGCGTTCTTGTCGAACACGTCGGCCATGCTGGCGCAAAACACGCGATGCCGCAGGCCAGCCTTTGCCGCGTGCGCATCCCATTTAAGTGGCTCGTTCCAATGTTTTTCGGAGAACTCGCGGCGTTCCGCGTCGACACCCCACAGGATGCGCGAAGACGCGTGGCGCTTGGCATCACGCTCGGCGTAGCAATGATCGCATCCAGGTGAGACTTTGGCACAGCCCCACCATGGATTGTAAGTATGCTGCGTCCACTCAATCTTGCTGTTCGCGCTCATGTTGCCATCCCGCGGCAGACAAGCTCTCGTTTTCCAACAGAGTTCGCGGCGCCGACTACGCCCTGAACCTCCATTTGCTCGAGGAGGTTTGCAGCACGGTTGTAACCGATACCCAGCTGGCGCTGGACCAGCGACACCGAAGCTGTCTTATGTGCAAGCACGATCTGTCGTGCCTGTTCGTACAGGGGATCGTCTCCTGATGCGGACATATCCTGAGTCTCCGCCGGTCGCCCAATCGAAGCATCGGCTCTGGCCATCGACACACTCGCGCGCGAGGCCGAGTTAGTGGCGTTGCCGTCCGCAGCCGAAGTTTCGCCGCCCAGCGCAACGACGACATCCTGAAGGAGCTTGGCCAGCTCGCCGGTCATCAACATGAAGTCGCCATCAAACCGCTCGTCGTCGTTGCGGGTGACGGCGTTGTTCTCCTTCATCACGTCCAGCGGCTTGATGCCCTTGATGGCCAGCGCTTCGGTCAGCACGAAACTGATCTTGCTGTCCCAGGTCATGGCTAGGCGGGTGCACTGTTTGCCGGCCGCGATGTGGCGGCGCACTTCTTCCGGCTCCAGCGTATGGCGCACGTAACGCACGGCCGCCTTGCTCTCGCCGGTGGCGCGCAGTTCGGTGTCCATGTCGACGGTGAAGCCGGCTGGCGCTTCGTCATCCTGCAGCCATGCGGTCATCACGCCGACGGGGGAACGCTGCACGCGCAGGCTTTCGATCGGCATGCGGTCGACGGCCTTCAGCAGCATCGTGATGATGTCGTCGGCCTTGGCCGGGCTGGCCGCATCGACCACCAGCCAGCCATTGACCGGGTCGATCCAGCAGAACGTGTTGCTTCGGATGGCAAAAGCGCGCGGCAGCAGCTCGTCGAAAACGCGTTCCTTGAGCTCCTTCATCGCCTTCTTACCAGGGGCAAAGCCCTGTTGTTCTTCCATCTCGGCGGCGCGAGCCTTCGCAACCTGGTTCACAACCGTCGCCGGTAACAGTTTCTTTTCGGTACCCATCATGATCAACATCTGCTTGTTGACGACGTGCACCAGGTCACCATTTGGCCGGGGCTTGTCCCACCCTTGGCGAATCAGTTCGTTGCTTCCGGAAGCCGTGAAGGCGTTCGACTTGAGCAGCTCGTTGAGCTGTTCGGCGGTCATGGACCAGTCCTTTGGAAGGCGATAGACCTGAAGATTTTTGAACCACATTGAGAGGAAACTCCTTGGATGTCTCGAGGAAGGGAATTAGATACGGCGGGCGGTGCGATTTTGGTACCGGCGATTCAACTCACGCTGAAGACGCTCTTGGTCGAAGACGTCCTCAATCGAGCGCAGCGCCCATTCAGACGCCGGAATCCAGCCAACAATACTGAATTGCAGCAGCATTGCGAGCAAACCAGCTCCATACCTGCCGAGCACAAAAAACGCGAGGGCAGGGCAGAGTTGAGCGGCAAGCTTCATGAGAACCTCCAACGTTCGAAGTAAAATCTGCTTATCGATTTCATCGGTCAGGATGAAACGGAGAAGAAGACTTTGTGGGCGGCCAACGATCGTCGCCACCGCCCTGAAAGGGGACACCTGTTACTCCTTGTAGTTCATGCCTTCCTTATTCATCTCGCTGGCGTCCCAGTCGTCATCGTCGTTGTTCGAGTTCACCGCGAAACCTGCGCCGCAGGAGAACATCGCGATTGCAGCAAACAGCAGCATCCAAGTAGTAGACATTTCAAATTCCTTTCAAGATCGTGATACGGTTTTCTGGCTCACGTGAACCAGTAAGACCATCCTATCAACGACCATCGCCAAGGCAAGTCAGTGGCTTAGGTTTTGGAATGACCTTGAACGTTCGCAGCTGGTAAAGCAGGAAATGGCTCCCTTGGATTGGCGCTCCATGACACCAGCCGCTGTCCCCGTTTCGCATACTCAGCGATACGATCCGCTTTGCCTGCCAAATACTCCTCAGTCTGCATTCCCCAGACCTCGCAACGAGTGCGCGGCTGCGTGTCGAGCAAGATGAAGTCGGGACGATTTCCATCCTGGTCAATCTCGTTGATGGCAATTGGTTTAACGAACTTCCGTGCCAGGGAGACGAGGTGCTCTTCGAACTCAGTTTCGTAACTCGAATCGACCGGAACCATGTTGGTAGTCGTCGTGATGCCGCCCATCGACACAACCTTCCACCAATCGTTACCAGCTGGCTCGATGCACGCCAGCACGACTACGGAGCCAGCGGTGCCGGATAGCAGGTTGACCATGAAGGGACGCTGAGATACCAGGCCCGCAAGTTGTGAAGTTTGGACCAGGATCTTTGGCAACCCGAAGCCTTCATGCAATGGCAGCAGGCACTGCGTTTTCTCGGCGCTGTACTGCTTGAGCCGGCCGAGCACGAACAACCGGGATGGCTCGCTACCAGCGCGGGCCAGAACTTTCTGGTTGTGTGTGGCTGCGATTCGGGCGGATTGCTGGGTACCGACCAGGAGGAAGTCGGCCATCGTAGTTCCAGCGCGATTGACGACGATGCGGTCAGCGCCTTTCAGTGCCTTCAGCATGGCGCCGAACCAATTGCGCGGATAGCCATCGAGGCAGTTCAAAGACGAGTGGCGCCACAAACGTTGGAGTAGTGTGACTTCGGACGCACGGTTCCTTGAGGCCTGCACACCTTGCTTGCCGCCGGCTGCGCGCTCCGGCATATTTTTGTCATTGGCCACTGCCAGGCCCAGTCCCATCGCCAAGTGAGCCCGAATGCGCCCTTCGCCAAGTTCGTCAAATGCTGGCTTGGTGCCGGCACTGGCGCCGCTGTCAGTCTCTTCGTTGAAGAAGTCGCACTCTGGGTCATGGTCTAAGCCGGTGTCTGGCCAGCGCGCCACCCCATAGTGACTGCTCGGGGTGTCACGGCCGTAGTGCTTGACGCTCAGCGGAACTGGATTGGGACCACATAAGCAATGCGTCTGGTCTTGAAGGTGCGCGCCGGCAAGAGCGGTAACCCATTTCTGGTTAATGTTGGACTGCTCGGACGGCTTGAAGTCGGTGTTCCCGACGCGAATATGGAAGCGGATCGGCAAGACAGCCCCCGTTACGCGGTAAGTAGCGCCGAAGGGGCCAGGAGGGCGTCGACGTGCCATCCCTGCACCAGGTCAACGCCCAGCCCCCTCGCAAACGATAGCATTTCATCGTTTTCGACGCATTCAGCAACTGTGATGATCGCGCTGGACCGCCAGTTTGCCACTAGGGCCTTCAGGGCAGATTCAGCGTCGGGGCGGGACATGGTCGTCGCGAGCAGGCCGCCATCGATTTTCACTGACTCGATACGGTTGAACGCGTACAGCCGTTTCATTCCGTCGAGCCCGCTACCAAAGTCATCGATCGCGAAGCGCACGCCGGCAGCAGAAAGAGTGTTGACCTTATCCGCCAGCGCATCAAACTTGCCGACGTCGACGAATGACTCACTGAGCTCGAAGACCAGCTTATTCTTCTGCGCCGCCTCATGGAATACTTCGTCAGCTGTCGTCAGAATCGTCTCATTCGACAGATTGACGTAGAGCACCGGGTTAGATTGCGCGCGGCTCGCAAAGTAGGCGAGCACGGAGCGGTCGACATCCGACCAGCTGACCGGCCGGGCGCCGCGATAGAGCAGTTCGTACCCATGCACTACTTCATCGGCCAGGCGCATGATCGGCTGCATTTCGAATGGAAGCGCTGCGGTCCCTGGACTAATCGAAGGGATCGAGAGGCGGCCGTTGAAATTGTGTTTGGTCTGCATAGCGCGGTGTCCCGTGAACGAGGCGAAGTAGTTGCTTTTGACCGACACACTGTAGCAAGCGGGGTATAAGGGCCATTTTTGAATCAGCGCGAGATTTGGCCGTGATTCTTGCCCATTTTCTAGGCGTTTTCCGGTGAGTTGACTCAGTGGTAATTGCTATTCTCCAGCGGATACAGAGGAGAGGATTTTGATAGCACTTCAAACACGCCTTGGCTACACATTCACCGAACAGCGCCTACTCGCACAGGCGCTAACCCACCGCAGCTGTGGTCCAATCAACAATGAGCGCATGGAGTTCATCGGTGACGCACTCCTGAACATGATCGCTGCCCTGTTCCTGTTCGAGAAGTTTCCCGGTCTGCCTGAAGGTATTCTGTCCCGCTCCAGGGCCGCGCTCGTTCGCGAAGAAACCTTGGTCAAGATTGGAAGCCGGCTCGGCATCGATCAGCATATGCGAGTCGATCACCAGGACGGTTCGAAGACCGCACAGCCATCAATGATCGCGGACGCGGTAGAGGCGCTGTTCGGCGCAATCTACATGGATGGGGGAATGAATGCGGTGACCTCCGTGGTTCGACTGCTGCTCATCGACTCAATGAACCGTGGCGACATGGAGTTCAAGAAAGACCCAAAAACCGCGCTACAGGAACTCTTGCAGGGGAAAGGGATCGGCCTGCCAACTTACACAATGATCGATGCACCCAATCGCTCCGCAGGTGACCTGGTCAAGGCCACCTGTAAGATCCGCGAACTGGGTATCGAGACCAGCGGCGAAGGCCCTACGAAAAAGCGCGCCGAAGCGGACGCAGCAAGCAAAGCTATTCAGCGATGCCAGCTCCGCTGATCCTTCCAGCTGCTGAAGGCGATCTACTGTCGCCAGGCCGGCGCCGGCTTCTTGGTGCAGCCGCGGCGGCGCTGTCGCAACTGGCACTGCCAGAGTCCGCCATCGCGCAAAGCTTTTGGGACCAACCACGTGAGCTGTGGCTGCGCCGGCCAGCGACAGGCGAAGAACTCAGGGCGGTGTATTGGGCAAATGGGCAGGTCGTCCCGGAAGGTTACTATGCGATCTGCCGGCTCCTTCGCGACACGCACCGCGGTCTCGCAGTCCAGTACGATGTGGTTGCCCTCGACATCGCCCGGGGAATCTACGGCTGGCTTCAGGGCTTCGGCCTGGCGCGCCCACTGATCATCAATTCCGGTTATCGGCATCCCTTGACCAACGCAACAGAGGGTGGTGTTCGCAACAGCCTTCATACCAAGGGTAAGGCGCTGGACCTGCGCATTGAGGGTGTCAGCACCGAGAGCGTCACGCGCTTTGGCCTGTACCTTTCAGGGGGAGGTGTCGGTTTCTATCCTGGGAAGGAATTCACCCACGTCGACTGCGGCCGAGTCCGGTTCTGGCGGGGGTAGGTGGCGGCAAATCCGGAGAAAGGGCGCGCTAAAATCCGGTAGCGCTTTCGAAATTCCACTGAAGTATCAGTAACTTAGTTACTTCTCTGTCTGCCCTTCGTTGCGAGTGTCATTGTCGCGCGGGTCGCGTCTTCCGAAGAGACAATCCTTCAAACGGCCGTAGTACTTGAAAAAGTCTGCGCAGTGCTGTTCTGCCGCTTCCAATCCATCCTTTTCAGTAACCTTGGCCATGGCTTTGTCAAAGGTCACCATGACGTCGAACAGCTGCCTGGCCTGCGGAGAGATCAAGCGAAACTCAATAGGGGCATATTCCTGCGCAACCGGCGCCGGAAGGCGAACGGTTGACTCCACCAGATAGTTGACCTCATGTTCCAACTCCGCGAGCAACCACGCTGCTTTTGCGCTCTTATCGGCCCTCCGTTTGAGGAGGAACATCTTCGCGGTCAAATAGTTGAAGTCCCGTCGAAACATGCGACCGCATGTCGCGCTCACTGGAGTGAATTGCACGCGCTCTTCATAGCGGGTCACAATGGATTCAATCTTCGTCGCACCTTTTACGACTCGGCCATCGGGTAACAGTTCGCGGTCAGTATTTTGTTCAACAGACATCGGTATTCATTAAAAGCAGCGTTGGTTCTAAGAGATTGGCCAGTCAATGACTATGCCACAACATCACCCCGACTTCGGAGCTGCTTGAATGTAACGGGCAAAGCGGTGCACGCAAGTCCGCGCCCGGGAGCCGTTACGAAATGCCGCCCTCGGCACCCAGTTCGGCTGCCGTCTTGGTCGAGAGCTGCTGCTGTCCCATAACGAACGACTTGAAGTCCTTGTAGGCGTCGAGGAAGGGCTTGACCAGCTGCTCCATGTGCTCCTTGCTGATCACGCCGGTCTTGCTGGCGTGGTTTAGCGCTGCGATTGGTGCATCGGCCTCAGAGAACGCTCGATAGAGCAGGCCTGCTTCCGGTGAAACGACTCGCAACGGAACTTCCATCGGCACGACGAGATCAGATGGTGGCGCCGGATATTCCAGAGCCGATTCTTTCAAGAACTCGCCCTGAACTACCATTTCGACGAGCAAGCTCTTGGCCTGGGCCCTGAACACCTTGTCGCGGGAGCGTTTAAACAGCTTTGAGGTGACCAGGTGGTAGTCCCGGCGGACCTCTCGGCTCACCTGCCATGACAGGAACCGCGCGACGACCTGGCTGTCGATGTTCGTGTTGAGCGCCCCGATCTTATCGACATTCTTGAGGGCCAGTCCATCCCCGGTAATGACGGTGTTGCCAGGAGCGGCAGTCAGCTGCTTGGAGCCGTCGGCGGCCGACGAGTTGGTTCCGGCTACGGTCGATGGGAAGGGAGCGTTCATATGTGTGTGTTCGATGTGCACCAAATAGCTGTCGAGAATAGCGCTAGCCTTTACGCCAACGGGCGTGAATGGCGACATTTTTCACCAACATTTACCCGTACTGTTTCCTTCCCCGAAAGTCCTATGCTAGTATTCCGGCGTCGGTCTTCGGCAAAGTTATCTGCAACAGGTCCTGCACGCTCCCGAAAGCACTCACAGGATCCCAGCTCTCCAAATTCCTCGTTGTCTTCTGGTCACCATAAGACAGCGTACTGCGCTACTCCTTTTTTCGTTCGTCGCTTTCGCGGCAAAAATCAGGAGTGAACCATGCATGCAATCCAATCTCATCAAGCCGGCAGCCAAGGCATCGTTACGAAAATCGCATCCGTGCACGTCGGTCATGCCATCCTGGTGATACTGATCATCGGTATCGCCGTGACCATGGCCGGCGTCCTGACCGAATGCCAACACCAGTCCGAACTGCTCAAACAGGGCGGCAATGCTTTTGAAGCATACTTAGCGCTTCTCCAAGCTCAACCAATTGATTCCATCACGCACTACGCCATCGCCGGTGTACAGCTCCAGCTGCCGTCTGCTGGTGGAAACATGCAAGCCATTGGCCTGGCTGTTTGCTATGTCGCAGCTCCCTTGGTTGCGACCGGTCTGTTCGCATTGCGAACTATCGGTCCGAAGCCTGAAGTGGATACCTGGGAACTGGTGACAACCTAAGAACTTGGCGTCGGGCACTCTCGGCGCCAGAGCAAATGAAAATTGCGGGGAGGGCGTTCAGCGCCTTTGCCTGCAGTGCTTCGACTATGGATTCCCCAAAAGGGGGAGGGGCCTGGCTGTCCCCTCATGGCTTTCTCGCGAGAGTCATGGGGGGACAGCCTTGTCCTTCACCTCTTAAGGAATTACATATGTCGACCACACAAAACCCTTCTCAGAACCCTTTTGATTGGATGACCCGCGCAGGTGTTGGCGCGGCCGACGTTGAATGGTTGTCGCAGATGGACGGTTCCCTGGAACTGCACACGAACGAGAACCGTACTCGCGTTGAGAGGATCTACACGAAGGCGATGGCCGGCATGCTGGCAAGCGCTTCACCTGTAGAGATCATGCGATCGATGAAGTTGAACTGAGAATCACGAACATGCGGCGCCTAATCGCTGGCGCCGCATGTCACGTGTATTTCTGGTACTTTCAGGGCGCCTACGCGCGCAAAGGATGGGCGGGGCCCGCCGATTTTCCAGTGTGTGGACGCATATCGCCCATGAGGAATCGGAGCTCCTTGATGCTGAAACCCGAAGCCTCGTGCAGGATGATCAGCACCGCGGCGGTGACTGGACACCGACCATTGCGGATCTTGCTGATGGTTGGCGAGCTGATTTCCAGATGCTTGGACAATGCCAGGTCATTCTTCAGGCCGAGCCGCGCAATCACCGCATCGAGCAGCGTAGCCTGTGTGAAATTCGGAATTTTGTCGGTGATAGCGTTCATGTCTACGCGGTCGTGCAGGGTCAGTTACGATACTTGGCTTGAAGCTCACGCCGGCTTTGCGCTTCGATGGACAGCGTCGCCGTGGGCTGGGCCAGGAGCCGCTCGATACCGATTGCCTCACCAGTTTCGGCGCACCAGCCATAGTCACCGGAAGTGATACTCTCCAGCGCCGCCTCGAGCCGCGTGCGCTTGTCTGCGTCGCGCCGCGCGGAGCGCAGCGCTTGCGACTTCTCCTCCTCTGCAGTGGCCCGGTCCGACGGATCGGCGGTCACCTCCACCTGCGTCGCGCTGTGGATGTTGTTCTTTGCATGTTCGCCAATGTCCGCGAGCATCGCGCGCAGCTTGAGGCGGAAGAAGCCCAGTTGCGCGTCATTCATGTAGTCCGCTTCAGGCATTGCCAGGAGCTGCGCCTCCGTCATCGCCTCCGGCCCTTTGCGACGGGCCTTGGTTTTCGTTTGTTCCAATTGCGCTGTTAGCATGTACGTCCTTCCGGGGGAAACAAGTGCTACCAATGTTGCGATCTGCAACATGGGAATTCAGGTGGAATGCTTTAAAAAAGTGCGGCGAAATCGCCAATCCCACCGCACAACCGGGAAATTACGGTTCGCGGTTCGAACTGTGCACAGTATGAAACTCCTGCAGCCCGCGCACGATGATCGTGGTTTCAATCCAGCTGTTGTTCTGGATGTCGTCGTGCATGCGGATCCCGCCGGCGCTGAACACCGACAGACAGAAGCGAGGCTGGTTCGGGAACTTGCTCAGGGCTTTGTCTTCGAAGTCGATCTGCAGGCGGAGCACGTTGCCGTTGGGGAGAACCATGTTGAAGGTTGGCATGGCGTGCGTCGAATGCGACACGTCACTGAAGCCTGGTGGCAGCACCAGGTCCAACTCCCCGAACTTCGGGAACACATCTTGATAGGGCAATTTTCTCTCCTCACATAGGGTTAAAGGTGAGGAGAAAGTAACAAGCGAATTTGGCTGCGCAAGTCGGCAATTCACCGCGAGCATGACCAATGATTTGCTTTTCGCGGGGCCTACTCGATTTGCAGCCAGGCCTCGATGTCTTCAGCCGTGTGGTAGCCGGAAAGCACCCGCCCGTCGGCGCGGACAAGGGACGGCGTCGACGTCAGCCCCAGCGCGCGAGCTGCACTCAAATTTCTCTCGACCGCGGCGAAGTCGCAGTCGGGCGCCGACGTCAGTGTCGGATGGCCTGTCATCACCAATGCCCATGCCTTGGCCCGGTCTGAGCTGCACCAAGCTGCATGCGCCGCCAGCTGCGATTCAGGTGAGTGACCTGGAAGGACGAACGTCTTCAGCTCCACATTCTTGAGCTTGAGCAATTCCGGATGGATCTGTCGGCAGAAGCCGCAATCAGCGCTTTCGAACAAATACAGCGGCCGGCCAAGTTCCCCCATGCTGCTGGTCGCAACAATTGCATCCGTAACACGGAGCTTCGATACGTCAATTTGGACTTCCCGCTTGGGAAAGAACATAAACGCCAGCACGCCAGCGGTCGCAATCGAGACCAGGGGGATCGCGAAGCGATGTGCAAGTTTGGAAATGGTATGCATCGTTTTTAGTGCCGGTCTTCCGAAACGGGGAGTATGGACACGATGATATGCCATCGGCCGCTTCGTCCGGCCTGCAGTGAGCGACCATTTCCGACCGGACTTGCTCTCGATGTTATCCACGATTTCGCTGGATAAGGCTGTGGATAAGCACAGCCGACGTGCGGTTCTGAGAGGGGAAGTCACGCGTGCCGCATTTTTAATCATCAGTCGAGGGCGATATTGGCAGTGCCTGCAGCATCGTGATACACTGATCTCGTCGATTATTCGGCATCCTCCGACCTGGCCCCGCGCCAAACGCACTCCGACTATTCCATAGACCTTTTACGCTGCCTCAGGCCACGTAAGAGCTTTCGCTCGTTCCTCTTTTCTATCCGCGTTGCGGAACAACTTAGGAGGACTTCCATGCAAACCTGTCAACACGAACAACAACCCGACGCCCATGTCGGCGCCGTAATGCAATCCTGCTGCCCAGAACCTGGCTGCGAGGCTGAAGGGGCGCTGGCATGACCAGCTTCTTCCACAGGCCTGAGAAAATTCGCAGGCAGCTGTCCGTGCGAGGGTACTTCGGCCGGTTGGCGCTTAAAGTAAGCGAAAGCTTGCAGAAAGCCCTGGGCGGCGAACGGCTGGACCATGAGGAGCCGAACGTTGTCAGCACGGTCATTGGTCCGCGCCAACTCCATTCGGATGGTTGGACCAAATGCGACCGCATCTATCTGCGTGCGGAGCAGATTGGCGAAATCAAGAAGAGCCACAGCAACCCGCGCGGCGTTACCACGTGCTTTGCCAATTCGACCCAGGTCGCCGGCTGGCATCCACAATGGTGTCTTGAACAGCACCTCTCGACGGTTGAACAACGGAAAGCGGCTACCGCTTCCCTGCAGCGCTAAGCCTCTCCATACGTCCGACCTCGTGCTCGACCACCCGTACCGCCTCAACTGACGGATTAAATCCGCCTTCACCCACAAGGGACACTGCTCCCTTTGGGATGGTGTCTCTTCCTTCTAGGAGCACACACCATGTTTCGAACCACCCGCCCTCCAAAAAACGAAACGCCCGAACAACGCATGGACCGACTCGATCGGGAGGCAGGGTTTGCCTACCGGGCACGCAACTACAACACCAGCGCAACCCAGCGTTTGAACAACTACAAAGACGACTTGACAATGCCCCTACCGAAAGAGGCATGCAAACACCAGTCCTAATTTCAAAGTACAGCTTCCGCTGACAGACGGCTCCGATCCTGGCGCCACAGCCGTGTTGCAAGACATGTTGGCAGTATCTTTGTCGGCTTGATCTATGGCGATGCATATAACCTCGCGACGCCTCCCTTTCCGGTTGGCGTCCTTTTTTAGGGAAATCATCATGACAAAACCAATCGCTCCACTCTCAAACGCCGAACTAGCCCAGCTGCGGAACGATGCACGAGACCTGCGCGCAGCCGCAACCAGGAAGGGGCACACTATGGACAGCTATGAAGAGATTGAGGAACGCATCGCGGCCCAAAACTACTTCGAATTAGGAACGTGGCTTTTCTACTACTCGAAGCGGATCAGCAAACCCGAAGGCCTCAAGGACCGTATTGATTGCGCACGCCGACTGTTTGAAGCGGGTGTGTACCACCCTGGTTACCAATTTTTCACAGTCTTCGACTTTGGCGAGCGTCAGTTCGATACGCTGGTAGAAATGGGCGACGCAGACGACGTGCTCGATGGACTTCGCGAGATCGCCCACAAGGAACGCAACGCGAATCTTCTCAAAGCGTTCGACTACATGGGTTGGTCGCTGGAACGCAAGCAAATGGCTCTGTTCTAAGCTACACAAACACCCTGCCGCCCGCTTGGCTACAGTCCTGCCAGTCTTTCGACACCTGAAGACACCTCGCAGAAAAGAACATGCCCTGTCCATGAAAGTGGTACAGGGCACTCCTTTTCAGTGACATGATCGCCTGGCTCACTCAGCCCGATGCAGGAGAACACGGGACTCGTCGGTGAATACTGTCACTGCCAAGACCCGCTCGAGCAGGGTTGTGTTACGATTTGAATCGTCGGACTTCGGCATTCTCTGATCGCAGCGATCCCAACAGCTTCAGAATCGCCCATCGCCTCGCGCACTGGGTTGACCAGACATTCTCCTTTCGTCACCTTCCTTTATCTGACTTCACTGTCAGGTAAGTGAATTCATCCGCCAGTTTCTGGCACCTTCATCCGCTCTGCACCACAACCCTCTGGGAGATCTACCCGGAAGGGAGATTTTCCGGTTCAAGGAGAAAATAATGGGAAATCACGTTAGCGCAGCGAACCTGGGCAATGCAGTAAACGTACTGCTCGGAACCGGCGCAATAAACCTTCCAAGCGACTTCACACAACAAGCCTTTATGGACGATCTGGCAGAAGTCATCTGCCGACACGTCGGTGGCGAACTAATCCCCAGCCGGCGCCTGTTCGACTCCGACTCAAACGGCGTCACGATTGAAACCACAGGCAACCACGGCAGTCCAAGAAAGGCGTTCTGGAGCGACTTCGTTACACCATCCTCAACAAGTTCAAACTCCGCACGAACATTGTCGGAGCTGGCCCTTCAAGCGACGAGGCGGGACATCTTTTCCGATCTGCTCTCCGCAGGCAAACTGCAAATTGACGGCAAGCCAGCAATAATGGTTAGCTATCGTGGCGACTTGATTGCGCAGGAGCGAATTAACGCAGCACCTCGGTCAACCATCATCGATCAACACCTGTTCGAGGTGCGACCAGATCTTCTTAAAGCATGTCATGAAATGTCCAGAGACTTTGTTGTCGAGGACTGGGCGGGCCGTCATCTCGAAGAATTTGCCAGCGAGTATGCAAAAGGGCCCGACCACGACAAGACGATCGTCCTGCACCTTATGGGGACGCTTGAGCGACAAGCGAAGCTGACGCTTGAAGCTCTCTGGAACGCGCAGCCAATTGAACCAGGTGCATGGCGGATCGGCACAGTTACCATTTCGAGGGGTGCCTGACCTTGCCGAATTTAACAACCCACATCAAAGACCAAAGGAGAATCGATGCCGGACATGACCGACGTTGAATTAGTACAGAAGGCGGTAAGAAGTTGCGAATCATTGATCGAAGATCTGAAAGCGATCCTGTCGACCGCGAATCCGTTCGTCGCAGACATCGTATTCAGTCAACTCGATGCCGCCAACGAAATGAGCCGTCGCCTCGGCAAAACCGCATCTCACCTCGCGCAAATCGAACGCGCGCATCAGGAACAGAGTTCCAGCTGATGCGGCAGCAAGACCAATTGCGGCGTCCCGGAAGACCGGGCGCCGCAGTTCCGTTTCCCCTGATGGTTCCAGCTGATGCGCGTCCCGCATCAACTTGATCGATTTCACCTCCCAACACTGGGAATAGCGAAGACAGGACTTCCTGTCGAATCCAACTCGAAATCAAGTGGCGCTTCTGCGTCGCAGATCAAACCTATGGAGCTTCCATGCAATCAATCAAATTCGCAGGCCCGTCACATCTCACCACCTGGATGGAGCGTGGCGTGCAGGCAATCTACAACCTCATTGTGGCTTCCCATCCCCTTGTATTTGCGGTCAGTGGAGGGAAGGATAGTACGGTAACCACCATCGTCGGGCTCGAAGCGATTCGACGAGCTAGGCAAGCAGGCATCGTGCAGGCACAGCACTACGTGACGACTGCAAACACCACCGTCGAGAACCCAGCGATGTTTCAGCACCTGCTTCGCTTTCTGGACGACGTATCTGAATATTGCGAGCGGCACGAACTGGATGTCGTAGTCAAAATAGCGCAGCCATCACTGGCCTCTCAGTTTGTCGTATCCACCATCGGCCGCGGCACGTTGGCCCGAACCAATCAAAACTCCGTGAAGGACGGGAAAAGCCAACGTTCTTGCAGTACGAGTTGGAAGGTTCTTCCGCAGATCAAATTGAAGAAAGAGTTGGAAGCCAACGCCATCAGGGACGGCTTTAAAGAGCCCGTGACAATCCTGGGTACCCGCCGCTCCGAAAGCAGCGTTCGATCTGCCAAGATGCTCGAACGAGGGGAATCCGCGACCGAAGTACTTCGCGGCGCAACCGGTGACCTGACCTACAGTCCAATTGCCGATTGGCAGACGGACGATGTATGGTGGATGCTTTCCCAGTTCACGGACGAAGCGGCCTTCCCATTTCCCTCGCCAGTCAGCGCCAGGACGATCAATCGGATGCACGACCTGTACCGGGAGGCGAACGATGGTATGTGTGGTGTGATCCTCGGTGAGGAGGGGCAGCGCAAAAGTTGTGGCAGCCGCTTCGGTTGTTCGCTATGTCTAATGTCCGGTGAGCAGGACAAGTCAATGGAGTCACTGGTCAAGGAACCAAAGCACGTGCATCTCGAAGGCTTGAACAGGTTCAGAAATTACTTGATCGCGACGCAATGGGATCTATCACTTCGCGAACTAGTCGGCAGGACGATCAGTCCGGCTGGGTATTTGCGCGTACAGGCGGACACCTACTCTTACGAGCACCGGATGTCACTGCTTCGAATGCTCCTGACGCTTGACGCCCTCGAAATTGAGAGGGCCGAACGCCATACTGAGGACCTGCACGCCGGCATAATCGAAGACAACGTGACCAATCGAGAGCTATGCGACGTTCAGTTTGAGATGATCAACTCACAGCAGCTTGTGGCGATCGACTTCCAGCTGGGCATGCATCACTACTGCACACATGCGTTTCCTGCCCTCAGTGCATGGTATGAAGTCCATGAGCTGGGCCGGCGTCATGCAATCCCGAGCGTCATAGACCCAGTCCAGAAGGGTGCGATCCCTTTGCACGGTTGGTTCAAAGTCGGCAACTTTGATGCTTCCGTGCCAACCGACGGACTTCGCAGCTACGAATCGGAAATCTGGAACTCGTACCTCAACCCAGGCCGGCCTAGTTCATACGCCGTCACGCCGGAAGGCGATCGCGTTTGCTATTTTGAGGAGAGCGATGTTCTGTCGGTCGATCCGGTCGACGCGAACCTCATGGTGAACTGCGAGTTCAAGCACCTATACCTCGACGCTCAGCGATCCACCGGGCTTGAGTCCAGTCGCTTCTGGTTGAACAAAGCGTTCGTGAAGCTCCCCAAAGGTAAGGCTGGAATTTACAACCACATGGCCAAGCGAGGGCAGTACTTCGCGCACCTAGCGGATCGCCTTAACTTCAGCCCTGCAGAACTAGATGAATACCTGATCAAGCACTCCATCAGCAACAGCGCCCACGATGCCCTGTTAGTAGCAAAAAACAAGAGCAATTCCTGTCTACCACTGTTTGACCAGGTCGAGGCGCAAGCGCAGCAAAGCTTGGTGTTCTAACATAACACATTAGGCACCATTCCACGCACCCAGCTAACCCTGGGTGCAACTTTTCCTCTTGCCGCAAGTGATCGGTCATATGGTAAGATTCAAACGTCGCGATTGCGGCAGAATTGTGATTACCCCTCGTTCGTCAATGTCAAATTGACGAGCCAGTCTCCGAGATTTTCCCTGCCGACTCTTCGGCAGCTAAGTGCTCCTCCTGTAACCGTCAACAAGAGTATTCGCCGCGGCGAATGCTTCCCTGGCTTGCTGACGTAGTCAACCATTCCCGCTTCTTCATTCGGTCCGCCTTCTCTCGTTGGCACTGGACTTGAGGCGAGGTCACAATTCACGCTCACCGAGTTCGATGTCTTCGGCATCGACACAACGACGTGCTTCTCAACCTGGTTCTTCACCAGGGTCGACTTTCCCTCCTACAGGTCTGCGGGCAGGGCTGTCCCATATGCGTTACTCCACAGTGCGCATCTGGGACGGTCCTGTCCAACTACTTTGAGGAGGTTGAAATGTTCGACATCACTATCGTTCAAGAACGCCACTACATGCTCGATTGCGGCGTACCAGACACCGAAGTCGACTGGCTCGAAGCGATGAAGGCCTCCGGCCGTACCGTGTCTGCCCGGACCTCTATGCGTGCACAACGCATTGTGGACCAGGCATACGCCGGGCTGGTGGCTACGATCACCAATCCACGCTTCGCGGTGGTGCAGTAATGAACTTGTTCGCGGGTGGCGGCCATTTGGTCGCCACTTGCAACTATCTTTTCCCTTCACAGCTTTCTGCACTTCAGGTGCAGTAAGCAGTTCCCCACTGCCTCCAGTTTCCATCATCCGCCCTGCGGAAAAACTAGGAGGATCATTCAATGCAAACACAGTCAGACAGCGGACTTCTTGTTCGAGTAGGCATTCCAGAACCAACAGGAAAACTTCCGTTCCATGCATTCGAGAAGGAGTACGCAACCATGGTGAGTGCCCAGGCCTTCTGGAACCCCAAGAGCGGCAAGTTTCGAATCCCCGAAGCCTCAGACCTGTTCGAGACGGACTTCGCACTGGACAGCGCCGGATTCACCGCCATGCGGCTCTGGAAAGAAAAAGGCGCCCAGCCAGGGATGGCGGGCATCTACCCCTGGTCGTACTCGGACTACATGCTCCTCGCGTCTGAATTGTCTCCGACCTGGTTCAGCGCTCCTGATCTTTGTGTCGAAAATGAGATTGCAACAAGTCAGGCGGAGGTCGATTTCCGCATCGATGCGACGGCAACGCTCCTCGAAGGGTGTCTTAGAATCGCGTACGAGTGGCAAAACCAGCTGGCCAGGACCTGTAGCAGCACCGTTGCGCGGAATTTGGTGCCGACGCCAATCCCGGTCATCCAAGGTTGGACTACTTCTGACTATCAGCGGAGTCTGGAATTGACGATGTCGGTTCTTGAGCGCTGGACACCGTGGCTACAAACGCCGACGCTGATTGGCGTGGGTTCTGTATGCCGTCGAGAAGTCAACCACCCCAAGCACGGCCTACTGTCCGTACTTGCAGGCATTGAACCACACCTACCTTCGTCTTCCAAGCTGCATTTGTTCGGCGTGAAGGGGACGTGTCTATCGACCATCAAGATGCTGAGCCATGTAGAGAGCACCGACAGTATGGCCTACGACTTTTCTGCTCGAATGAACGCGCACCGGGCAGGCCAACCAAACTCGATCGCAAATCGAACCGCCGAAATGACCAGGTGGATGACTTCCGCCTTGCTGAAGGCTGCGCCAGCAGCTGGTGATCAATTCAGGTTGATCTGAGAACGATAGGAATATCGAGCAGGGGCCACTGGCCTCTGCTTTCCTTCAGTAATCACCACGTTTCCTACACCTCGGGTGCAGGAAGCTGCACAGCCAGCCCTCCGATTTTCATCATCCGCTCTGCGGAAAAACTTAGGAGGAGTACCACATGGACTATCAGTTCTATCCAACACCACCAGCTTTGGCCCAACGTGCCTGGGGCAAGTTCAAGAACCGAAACTTCGTTCGCGTCATGGATCCGTCAGCCGGTAAGGGCGATCTGATCAAACCAGCCCCGTTTCTCAGCTCCACGCGTTCGTACTATCGCAACGATTCAATCCCTGTCGACTGTTGCGAAATCGACCCAAGCATGCATCCAGTGCTCCGCGAATCCGGTTACAGCGTTGTCGGCGTTGACTTCATGCAGTACACCGGCGGTAATTGGCTGAGTCACATCATCATGAATCCCCCGTTTATGCATGGAGCTGACCACGTCTTAAAGGCTTGGGAAATTCTATGGGACGGCGAGGTCGTAGCGATCATCAATGCAGAGACGATCCGCAACCCGTATTCAGCGCAACGTCAGATGCTTGTTCGTCTGATAGAGCGTCACGGCGAAGTCGAATTCATCGAAGGCGCGTTTGCTGGCATCGACGCTGAACGTCAGACTGACGTTGACGTCGCGCTAGTCTACCTTCGCAAGGAAGCGAATTTACAGACTGACATCCTCGGTGAAATGCTTGGAAGTCTCGCCAAGGACCAAGCGACTGGCGCAGGCCTTGCCGGCGGCTATCAGGCTCCGCGAGAGCTTGCGATTCCCAATTCCACCATCGAGAACACTGTCGTCGCCTTTAACGCGGCGGTTCAAGCTGCAAAGGACGCTGTGTATTCGGAAGCAAGGGCGACCTACTATACCCGACTGCTTGGCAAAACCCTCGCAGAAATGGCGGACGAATCTGGCAAAGCACACGATGACGGTGACTCGACTGTCGACTATGTTCGAAAGGCGGTACTTGGCCGCTACAACGACCTTAAAGACCGAGCTTGGTCTTGCGTACTTCGATCCACCAAGGTTACAAGCCGATTGTCCTCTGCCGCCCAACAGCGGCTTGAGAGTGAGTTCGCAAACATCAAGCAACTTGAGTTCACGGTCTCGAACGTATACGGTTTCCTTTGCGGCCTGGTCGAGAAGCAGAGCGAAGTCATGATCGACATGGCATGCGATGTTTTCGACCGAGTGACTCGCTACCATACTGACAATACTGTTTATTTCAAAGGATGGAAAAGCAACGACAAACACCGAACGTGCGGTCAGCGCATGCGAACGAATCGCTTTATCATACCTGGCCATAGCCGCGATGGGTTCTACAGTTCGATTGGATGGGAATCTGAACGGATGCTGGCGGACTTCGACAAAGTCTTCGCGATGCTCGATGGGAAGCAACAGCCTGAGATTGGGTTGGTCGACATCTTCAAAGCTCATTACAAAGACCTGTATCACGGCGCTCGTATCGCCAGTTCGTATTTCGAGGTCCGTTACTATCCTGGTGCAGGGACAATCCACTTCTTCGCCAAAGACAAGGTGATTGTCGATCGTTTGAACCGCCTTGTTGGCCGTCGTCGTCAATGGCTCCCTCCGGAAGACAAGCAGGCCAGCGATGTGTTCTGGAAGCAGTATGACCAGGCCGAAAAACTGGACAAGGAGATTCGCGCTGAAGTGAAAGCGGCCACTTCCAGTGGACGATATCGCAACCACTTCGGGTATTACGGCCCATTCGGCGCATTGGAATCGAAGGACGAGGAAACTCAAACCGCAGCAATGAATTTGCTCTTCGACGCGACAACGAATGTCCTTCGCAAGCATGACATGGATCCGGAGATGCTCTTGAAGGACTCCACCACGACAAACTCCGATCAGCTGCTCCTGCTGCTGGCGGCTTAATCACCAACCCTGGCTACGGCCGGGGTTGTATTTTTCTCTGCCGTGTTCGGCTGGTCGCCAACCGTAAGCGCTTTGCGGCCCTCCCAAACTTTGACTTTCTTTCCTGCCTTTACGAGCTGCGCGCTTCGTAAGAGCATTAGCTCAACTCCTTTCTCTAGCCCGCTATGCGGAAAAACTTAAGAAGGAGTAGCGAAAATGGCATTCGATTTTGACGCCCAAGATCAAGCAATCGTAAAGCAACGCCAACTACCCCGCGCACGTTGCAAGCAGCCTCTTATCGGAGACTTTGTGCGCTTCCCTACAGGTGAAATCGAGCGGTTCAGTGAGCATTGGGGAGACGCCTTACAAACTTCACCCTCAGGTTCGTTCTATCTGTCCGAATCCGGAGAAGCGCAATTTGGAGGTGCGTCTCATCCGGCCACGCCGCTAGACCAGCTCGATGCAACTGAAACATTCTTGCCAGGTGCATTCTGGATATTTCATCACAATTACCCCGGACCAGGGCGTGCAGTCTACTTCAAAATCCCGTGCCGCCTGTTCCTCACGTCGGCACCGTACAGTGGATATTTGGGAGCGAGTTGGCATAGCGAAGATATTCGATACATTCGCGTGCAGCTTGATCGGCAATTCCGTCACGACCATCAACAGGAGGAGGTAGTTGCCGGCTGACAGCTCTGCCTTTCGTATCGCTCCAGAAAATTAGGCCGGCATGCCGGCCCTCTTCAACTGGCTGGGTAAACGTGGCGATCTTCGCCGTCTGGATCCAACTGTCGGCAACCGGCGGCCTTGCAGTGTCAGCCTACCCCCGAGGTGCTGAAGGTACTGAGCTTGGGAGCGGCATCGTATACACGCCAGTCTGCGATCTATGTACATGGCATCGACCCTCATGCCAAGAACTAAAGCGGCATTCGCTGCACTATAGCTAACCTTGCGGGTGACGACGCTACCCGCAAGGGTAGCTCCGCGAAACTAATAGCAGGGGCAAAAAGGAATGTTTAATGAACCAACTAACGAAGTTCGAGCAGGTTGGGCGATGGGAGCGATTGACGCTTGAGTTCAGCGATCTCCGCGAGCAAAACGACCGTGTGGCGTGGCGCCAGGCCGCTTCAGCTTGAACCAATCATCTGTGCGCTTGCCAGGCTGGTAAGGCGAATCGGCACGCTTCCCCACCACGCCCTCCTGCTGCAGCGTCAACGCCTGGGCATACAACCATGCGACAGGCTGCGGGACGTCCTTCTGGCTGACGTGCTGGACGTACAGAGTATGAGGGATGCGCTGCGCTTCCAAGAGCCGGGCCAACCTGGCCTTGCGTTTGATCAGCGGCAAGTCCATGATGTTGCGGCCGGCGTCCAAGAGCAAGTCGAACACGCAGTAGGTGACAGCGGGATCGCCCGCAGTGAAACGCCGCCGCCTGGCGCGGGCGTGCAAGGCGTCGAAGTCAGCACGGCCCAGAGGATCTAACACGCACATTTCTCCGTCGGTGATCATGGCACCGCAGTCTGCAGCGGCCAGTGCTCGTGCGACTTCGGGAAACCACGCTGTGCAGTCAACACCGTTCTTAGTACGCAGCTCGCAATCACGACTTCCCCAACTGGCCAGAACACGATATCCATCCAACTTCCATTCTCCGAGCCAGCCTTCTTCATCCGCCGGCGCCGTGCAGCGCTCGCTGAGCAGTGTCGGGCGCAGCTTTTCGAACGGGAGCATGGTTGAGGGCCGCCGACGTTATCCCTTGTTGGAAAGCAGCCTATTGCGGACCGCTTCCGCGCTGGGCCCTACTTCTGCCACCAGGGCGCGCAGCTGGGCTTCATCGACGTTGAGCGCCTCGGTCCAGTAGCGCACTTCATGCGGCTCGTGGATGTTTATGCGTGCTCGATCCTGCGCGCCGCGGTTGTTGAGATCATCAGCCATGGTGCATCCTCCTTTGCTTAGGCAGTGTGCACCGATGCTGCGACCTGGTCGGTGCGCCGGCGCACGCGCAAGCGCTGGCTGCACCTTACCGCCGCAGACTTCGCAGGAGTGCCGCTGCGACTAGCCCAACAAGTAAGCCGGCCGACGGCACCGTCTTAGGGCGCCGACGGCACCTGGATGGGGTCTAGCCTGTAGCCGGCAGCCTGCAGCAGTGCCACCAGGCCGTCCGGTCCCGGCAAATGCGCGGCGCCCACCAGTACCACGACGTTGCCGGCATCGAGCTCGGCGCGCAGCGGCGCGATCCAGGCATGGTTGCGCTCATCGAGCATGATGCGCTTGTACAGCGCGTTGTCGGCCGGATCGGCGGCCATGTTTGTCGTCTCGCTCAGCACCGCAGCGTAGTCGCCGCGATTGAGCAGGTCGGCAAGCTGCCCATAATAGGCAACCGTGTCGATCGATAATGCGCGGTACAGCCACTCCGCGTAGATCCGATCGGGGATCGCGCTGCGGCGCTGGGCGATGTCTGCGGCGGACTCGAGCGGGATGAGCGGAATCTGTTGTGCGTTGGCGGACTGCATGACCAGGGTGTCCCGCGAACGCATCGGAATACAGGGATAGGAGGCGAGCATGGACATGAATCGTGGACTGCGCAGTCCGAACAAATAATCAAAAACGTCGCGCCGCATGGGGCGCACGGAGAAGCATTTGGCGCGTTCGAATAGCTCGGCTTTTTGCGCCTCGGACAGCGCCTTGCTCCACGCGGCTTGGGGCGGCTGGTCAGCCTTCAGACTGTCCATGGCATCGGGTGCCATGGCGCGTTCTTCGATGGCGTCGTCCATGAGGTGTTCGATCACCAGGGCGCGGGCTCCACGTAGGAACGATGGCGCAGGTTGGCGCAGCGCAGGGTGACCGATATGCATGGTCGCCATCAGCACGCTCGTTTGGCCGTTGGGCGCCGTCACGCGCAAGACGGGGACGCCCTCCGCGGCGCGCGCACCGCTGTAGGCCAGCAGCACACACAACCACCAGGCACGGCGCGATCGGGTCAACATGGGGATCTCCTTGAATGTCAGATGCGGTCATTGTACGGCGGCGGCGCGCGACCGGCGCATGGCCTGCCTTGCCTTCGCTACTTCCATACTGTCAGGCAGGCGCGCGCTGCCCGCCGGTGCGGCGGGGGGCTTTTCCGAGGACCGCAGGAAACAAGCCATGGTATGCTTGAAAAAGAGCCTGCTCGGTTCTCCCTCTGAATTCATCACCAATCCACACTATTCAGAGGTTCACATGGCTCAAGCCGCAATACTCACGCCGGGACAAATCCGGCACCTTCTCCGCGTCACCGATGCCACCAGTCGCCATCCAGAGCGCGATTGCCTGGTCCTGCTGCTTGGGATCACCTGCGGCATGCGAGTGTCTGAGATTGCCCAGATCGAGGTCCAGGACGTGCTGTTTGTATCTGGAGTAGTACGGGCCGAAGTATCGCTGCGCGCCGCGATTACGAAGGGCTGCCGGCAACGCTGCATCTACCTGACCCACAAGCAGACCTTAGCGGCGTTGGATCGCTACCTGGAACATCGTGTCGCGCACCGACTTCGCATGTCCGACGCGCCAGGCCGGTACCGAGGCCTTCGGCCGGACAGCAAGCTGATCCTGACCCATAAGGGCTACAAATTTCAGCTGAACACAAAGCGGCGCTTGAGCTTTGCGGGGGAACGGGTTGACTACCTGGCTTGCGACAGCCTGCAGGCGCATGTCACCAAGTGCTATAAGAGCGCCGGGCTGAAAGGCTCCAGTCATTCTGGCCGGCGAACGATGGCCTCACGGCTATTGGAGCAGGGCCAGAGCATCGAGACGCTGCAGCTGCTTCTAGGCCACTCAGAAATCGATCATGTCGCCCCATATATCGAAGTGTCACAAGAAAAGTTGGAGGCGATGTTCGCTGAGGCGCTGTAATAGTGTAATATCCCCACAAGGGATATATATGAATATTGGTCAAATGTCACAAAACGAATTCTTACAGTCGGCGATGGCGGAGCTAGGTATGACGCGAGACTCCTTCGCGGTCCGCTTGGGCTGCGCTCGCCGAACGCTGGACAAATGGCTGCTGCCGGAATCGTCCAATGACCACCGGCCAATGCCTGAAACGGTATGGAACCTGGTGCGCGAAATTCTGGCCCACGAGAAGCTGAAAGCCAAAATTGAAAAGATGTCGATGCGGGCTGCAAATAAAGCGTGACATATCCCCACCGGGGATATATTATCGACCAAGTCGATGAACTATTGATTACTAAACCAGGAAAACGAACATGCTGCACGAACTGCAACCTGATCTGCGAGAACTGATTGACCTGACGCGCCAGGCCGAGAACTACGATGCGACCATGGCCGCCGCGCAGCTGGCCGGCAAGCCGATCGAACTGGGTGCCGGCGCAGCTGACGAACGCCGCCGCAAGAGCCTGCGCATCGAGCAGCTGCGTACCAAGTGGAACATCTGACCAAGAACATCAATCATGCGTGACATTTTCGAACCGCGTTTCGAACCGGCAAAGAGCATCTACCTGGCATTCCAAGGCGAAGCGGCAAAACGTAAAGGCCGCAAGGTCGAAGAATGGGTAAAGGCGGAACGCGAAGCGGTGTTCCGCGAATGCACCCAACAGGCGCAGATGCGCGGCCTGCATTCCCCGACCATGGATGAAGTGACCGCAGCAGAACGCTACGCCATGGGATCGATCGACTACGGCGCGAAGTGGGCCTATCAGCTGGCCCGTGTCATGGAGCCAGTCGCCGGCCAGGCTCACTAAACATCAAGGAAATCACGATGAACAAGCAACAATACCAAGAGCTGTTGAAAACGATGAAGCCAGTTCACCCGGCCTCTAACCTGTTCGGGTTGACCCATCGCGAGTTTATTTTCGGCGCGGTTGCCGTGGGCGCCGTTTTGGTGGCGATCTTTAAGTAAGCGGAAAACGAATGCGTCAAGACATTACGTGTGAGGGTATCGTTGTGCAGGCTGGCCAAGTGTGGAAGGATCTGGACCGCCGCAATGGTCAGCGCCTGTGCAAAGTGAAGGTTGTCACTGCCGGCAACGCATTCATGCAACGCTGCCGCGAAGATGGCACTGTGTCGGTAGACACCCCCGTCAAAGTGTCGGTAAGCGAAATGCACCGCGGCGCCACCGGCTGGCAGCTGGTCGGATAACTCAAGGAGAACGAACATGCTGCACGAACTGCAACCTGATCTGCGAGAACTGATTGACCTGGTTCGCCAGGCCGAGAACTACGATGCGACCGTGGCCGCCGCGCAGCTGGCCGGCAAGCCAATCGACCTGGGCGCCGCAGCAGCCGACGAACGCCGCCGCAAGGGTCTGCGCATCGAGCTTCTGCGCACCAAGTGGAACATCTGACCAAGTAAAACGCCATGCAGAAGTTGCTCGATAAAGCTAAACACTGTGCCGTCTGCGGTGACCTGATGGCGGCCGGCGACGTATTCCGTTTGGCCGAGAAGCAGATCAAGGATGGCTCGCGTGTTGGTGCTTACAAAACCGTATTTCGCCCGGCGCATGTAGACGAGAATTGCATCGGCCAGAAATATGACCGTGAACAGAAATTGGCGCAAGCGAACAATTACGCAGGTGCGATCCAGAAGCTGCGCGAAGTCGGCGCTCCTGGGGAGTCCATAGCCGAAGTTCGAGCCATTTACCTGGAACAATTGGACTGCGCTGAGTATGCGCAGATTGTTCAAAGCGCTTAAAGGAAAAAAACAGCAAATGAGCAGAATCTTAGGACGCGTCGAAAATCCGCGTGTACTCGAAGCACCACTTTACTTTGTTCACGACAGCACTTCGGGCCATTCCTTCCCACCGCTATTCAGTAGCACAGAGGTAATGTGGAACATCTGGGATAAAGACGAGAACTTCCGCGACTTGGAGAAGGCAGTACCTGCAGCAAGCAAGCTGCTCTTCGTGGGTAAGATCTCGTTTGCCTATGGGCGGGAATTCGACCAGAACGGGGAAACCTTCGGTGAGCCAACGTTCGGCCTCGCAACTCCTAATCGCCTCATTTCGACATCGCGATTTGAGGATCGGCATTTGTCTCTGCTTAAGGTTGACCATGTTACTCACATCGCGGAGGAAGTACTCGGTGGGTTTGATGGTAACTACGACCGTCCGTTGTGTATGGAGCGGTGCAGGCCGTCGTCCGCTGACCGGTCCATCTGCCTGGATGAAGTATACGATCAATCATTACACATCTGCTCAGCATGTGTGGCAAAGGTAACGAACATCTGAGCCAAGGAAAACGCGCCACATGGCGCCCGCATGTTGGCCGGCCGCCGCGCCAAGGATAAGCTATGGAATATCGGATGCACCCTTTGCAAGCCGTGTTGATCGTTTTTGGGGTACTGTTTGCCTTCTACGCTGTTGCTCTGTTTTGGGAAAAGATCATCCATCACCCTGAACACGTTCGTGCCAAACGAGTAGACGGGCATGTGCAGGAAGCTGACATTGTCGGGGCTTCCAAATTGCGGCCTGGTGAGTGGCAACGAACCAAAGTGCGATTCTATGGACAGAATGGAGAAGCTCTTTGGACGCAAGGGGATGGCTTTATCGAATATGGCGTCATGAGGCAAAACGGCATATATATTGTTCGCCAGCCTTCGTAAAGGAAACTGAACATGTTGAAATTAGCAGCAGTTCCACCGTTACAAAGTCATATTGAGCTGCCCGACTACGTTAGCGCGGCTTGCAGTGATGCCTTGGCGTGCTATTGCACGCAGCGTGGCATCACCGAGAAAGCGCAGATATTTGAGCTCACGGCTCTAGTCGAAGAAGCGGCCCAGCGCATACATCTGGCCCAAATACAACACAACCAGTTCTAAAGAAAATCGTGGCCTGTCCATTGTGTAAACAAACTGACGGGCACACCTTTGAGTGCCTATCCCCGCCCGAAGGGAACGGCACCCGTCGCGCACGAACGGTGCGGTTTTCTAGGTACCAGGTATCACGCGAGCCACGACCTTTATGAAATGGTCTGGGTTCTAGCTTAGGCCGACCTTCCGTCGAATTACAAATAGCTTAGGAAACCATCATGCAACTGCTCGATTTTCTGCGGTTCCATTTGTTCGAAACCCTGATCGGCCTCGCGCTGGCCATCGGCGGAGCCTATAAAGCCCCGACCTACGTTCCGCTGCCGGATGATGCCCCGTTCGCTACGCCCGTCCCCTACGGTCCTATGTTTTGGATCGTCGCCTTGAGCGGCGTAGTGATGCTTACGCGGTCGGCGTTGAAGTGGAACAGCACCCGCGTCCGATAATAGCTGGGAAAATCATGCAGAACTTCATCCCAGCGATCATCGCGTGGATTGTGGCGACAGCCATGTCAATGTATGTGGTCCGTCGCGTGCGCGCTGGCGTAAGCGTATCTGGGCACGTGCGTGCAGCCCGGTTGGTTGTGTGGGCGATTTTTGGTGCGTCTGCATTGCTAGGTTTTGAACGCTGGTACGGGTAACCTAACGCGCAGGGAAATCAGGATGTTTGAGCAGAACACGATTATCAAAAGCTCAGCCGATGCGGAGGCCTGGCTACGTGCAGTCGTTGAAGCCTACGGTAGCTTTGACGTCGTTTCGTTCCCGGTCGACTGCGCAGAGATTGTTGAACATTTTGCGCGCGCTGGCGTTGCGATTACGATAAATGACGCAAACAGCTTTTGGAACGCCCACAGCGACAACCAGCAGTCGGGCTGGGTTACTCTAGCCACCGATTGCGTCGCTGCGCTCGATTGGCTCGTGGAGGACATAGAGTCCGGGGCATGTCAGGTTAGCTCGCTCAAACCACTTCGCGGGACCGTCCGCGTTACAAACTGAGGTCAAGGAAAACGCTTTGGAAAAATTCGCAAAGGGTGCCAAAGTCCGCAAGAAGGGGACGCACCAAACCATGGAGGTCGTCGGAGAAGGCGGCATTTCATCTAACAGCGCCACTGGCATTCCGGTCAATGGAAGAACATGATCGTCTGTCGCTGGGCCACTCCAAAAGGCAAGACCATCGCGAGGGAATTTGCAGCTAATGACCTTCAAGCCGTAACCGAGTAATAGGGAAAATCGCCACCATGCAGCACCCACGGCCGCGCACGACGCGGCCTGGTGCATCGAGAAGGTCGGCGCGGTGTCGGCCAGTGAGGAAGAACTCATGAATCGCGAAATCCAATCACTCGCCAAGAAATTGGCCGAATTGATCGAAGAGAAAACGGGTCGGACATGTGCGGTGGTTGCAATCACGGGCGACGAAGACTATGCCCGCCTGTCGCCTGACGCATTGTTCGATGGTGGCGTGCGTGTCGAGCCAGGCCACGAGGCCAAGCTTTTGAACCTGATCCGGTAAAGTAAAATCGTGGGCAGACTCAGTTCCATTTTTGATCGCATTTTTGGGCGGCGGCGTCACCAAGGTCAACTTCAGCTGCAGGCCCGAGGGAGTAGCGGGTTTGCTTTTGGCGCGACGAGAGAAGGACGTAGGTCCGCAATCTCCAAGAAGATCGACACCACCGGCGCGCGGCCTGGTGATATGGTGGCCATTGGTGAGCACGGTGATGCTCGTGTTGTAGGTCGTAAGCCAGAAATCGCCGTAGACAACTCAACGACTCACAACTAAGGAAAATCGTGAAAACAGAATTCGAAGAATTTGTGAAGGGCCAGTCCAAATTTACGCGACCAGCCTATTCGGTCGGGATTGCCGCTGGCGCGTACTTGGCCTACGCTGGACCCAACCTGTCCACGCAGGTGATTGGCGCGACCCTGCTTGCGTTGAACCTTTATGGTCTCTGGATTAGCTGCAAGTGAAGGTAAACACAATGAACAAGCAACAATACCAAGAGCTGTTGAAAACGATGAAGCCAGTTCACCCGGCCTCTACCCTGTTCGGGTTGACCCATCGCGAGTTTATTTTCGGCGCGGTTGCCGTAGGAGCCGTTTTGGTGGCGATCTTTAAGTAAGCGGAAACGGCATGACATCCGTACATAACATGACCCCCGGCGAGCGCGCTGAACATGGCGTCTATATCGCCGATGATAGCTATCGAACCTTGAAGGGGATCGCAGGCCGCTTGGCCGACAAATACCCACCCGACTGGTTTGAGCGAAATGGCAAGGAACTCCATCTGCACGTACTGGGCGGACTGTCGGCCTTGGCGGTAGGTCTGAGCTTCACCGCGATTGGTTGGTGGGCATGGCTTTTGCCAGTTTTTGGTGCGTCCATCATTACTTGCAAAATCCCGTTCCGCTTGTGGGGACGTATGCCCGGAATACCGCGCTGGGCGCACTCGGCGGCTCGACTTGACGATTCTGACGTCGTGCTTATCGAACAGGTGGTCGCGTGCCTCAAACCTGTCCAGCTTGCTAGCGTCACACCGTTCCTACCGGCGAATACAGGAGATCGGTTCTGGGAAATAATGTGGCGTGCTGAGGGTTTCAAAAGCGGGCACGCCGTGTAAAGGAAAACGGACATGAACCAGTATCGACTCTCAGAAATGGCGCTATTTGCCGCCCCTCCCACCACCGTCATGTTGCTTTTTGCTCCAACAGGTTGGGCGATCGGCGCCTTTCTCGTCATGGTTGTGGGCCAGGCGCTACTTGAACGCCTTTCGGTGACCGCATTCATCAAAGCAAAGGAACTCGGTTTCCTTGCCCAGAGCACAGCAAGGCAGCAGCGAGTATTTTTCATCAAACCCGAATGCCCGTCAAAATGGCTGGTTCGGAGGCACATCCGTGCTCACTGGTAGGAAATTATGACTTTGCACAGAGCAGTAGAGATATTTGTTGAGGATCTACGTCTTCCAGAAAAGGAACGGAGATTGGTTGCGGCGATTATCAAATCGAGCCACGTTGCCGCACGTGGCGAAGAAACTCTCGTACCAATCATCGATGCAATCCAAGCATTGGGGGTACGCGGCCCCAACCAGGTTCTCTTAGCAGCACTCAAAGAGTATCTAGGGAAAGTTGCGCATATCCGTAAGCAAATCCAACTTGTTGATGGCGTGGTGGTGACATTTTCTGTCTTCCAGTCAGTGTCAGTGCGAAACGATTCAAAGTTCATCGTTTTCACACTTAGTCGAGAAGCGAGCGCAATTCTGAACTCAATCCAGAAGCAGCTGAACTCTGAACGCGGCAATATGGAATAAGGTCGAGGAAAATCCGGCGCCGCCTGGTGCCACCGCACCGGCAGGCTGCCGATGAAATTGGAGAACAGCATGACGAGTAAAGCACCAACGCGCGGAGGACAAATGGCATGAATCAAAGTAATCAAGTTACTGCAGCGAGCAGCGGTCCGGTAATCAGCGATCAACTGCATGCAGATCTGCGGCTTGCTTGGAACCTGGTTCAACAAGCTGGGCATGAAGCTGCTGCAGACCGCATCTTCGAATTCTTGACGGTGCAGGGCGACAAGCTGCGCGCGGCGCATGTCGTGAGTGAGCAGACCTGACCAAGGAAAGCGCGCCTTGCAGGCGCCCGCAGTTGGCCGGCCGCCAGCGTGAAGAAGAAATGTGAGGAGCATATGAACCAAAAAATCATCATGGCTGCTGTTTGCGCATTAACACTTAGCTTGCCAGTGTTCGCTGGCGAGTGGCACGCAGCAACAGCGCCAACGCAAGAGGCTGCAATGCAAGCTGCAACGGCAGCGGCGAAAGCAAGAGCCGTGAAGAAGGGGACATGTTATAAACCCTCGTGGATAAAGCAGGTAATTGCAGAAAAACCCTGCACCACATCTCCAGGCGGAGTTCAATGTTGGGCGACAAGTGCGAACCAACACGGGAGTTGTGAGAATGGGAAGTATGGTTGGTTATCGGCGAGCAGGCCCGATGGATGGGCATTGCCCCCGATTCCAATTTATCCCGAGCTGCCGTCGCTCCCTAGACCAACGTCCACGCCAAACTGCACTCCAAACGACGCGAGTCAAGGGCGCTGTTGATCGTCAAGGAACATGATGAAGAAATATATCCCAATTTGCGCCATGCTCGGCGCTGCTGCTTCTATGAGTGCCCAAGCAGCGGATATCTATGTCACTTGCAAAGTGTATCCGGCTATGGTAAAGGAACCGAAGGAAACTGATGCTATAGACGGCATCTATTCGATCACGGATGGCGGCACCAGCATCAAGATCGGCTCCAATGAGCGCGGGCTACCATTGAATACTAGCGAGCAGAAGTATGAATGGCAGTGGACTGCGGAACGTAATGGAACAACGCTGACGATGCGAGAAGAGATCAATAGGGTAACGGGGCAGTATGCGATGTATATCGACGGTCCTAAGGGCACCATTCATGCCGGGAAAGGGACTTGTCGCAAGGCCGAACCGATGCTCTGACTCGGAGCGTTCAAGGATAACAGCTCCCATGAACTTCAGGGTCGGGCACTGTCCGCCTCTCGCACACGAAGAACAAGATTTATGGCCGTGGTTGATTGCAACGACGTAAAGGAAGTCGAGAATGATAAAAAAGATTGAGGCTGTTGTCTTCAGGTTTTGCTGTCTTGCTGCAGTCTGTGGTTTTCTTTTCTGTGTTGCGGTGGCCATTGCCAATCCGCTACCGGAGGAGCGACCGCTTGCGCTATTGTTTGCAGTAGTTGGTCCAATGGCTGTAATGGTGACGTTCTATGCTGTTCGCTGGGCGCTCACCGGCCGCCTTAAGCCCTGGATTCCGAACCAAAAGGAAATACAGTGGCAAGAATAATGCGGGTTTGCAGGACGGGACTGAGCCGCTACATTGCTGTGACTTTGTTGCTCACAGCTTGTGGCAAGCCGTCTGATCCGAATGGTTTTAAGCCGGGAACAACGATGGACGATCTGAAAGCTCAATCGGCCGCGATTGCCCGCCAACAGGACGAGGCCGCAGCTGCGGCTGCGGCAAAGGACACCAGGACTCCGTTATCCCGCAAGGCAGCCGAGGTGACGACGGGCATGCAGCGAGCCAATGTAATTGCGCTGCTTGGCACTCCGTCGAACGTGATTGCGCCTCAAAATCTTTCGAAACAAAACTATGATAGATCCAAAGAAATTGACCATGTCTTGACTTGGGATAATCCTGGCTGCTATCGCGTTGAGGTGATTTTCGGTGCCGATGATCGGGTCACCGGCTTGGATCGTGGGGAGCTTTGCACATCCGAGCGTCCGCTATCGCCAGCGTATTCCTGCGCCAAGCCTGCGAACGCACGGTACTGCCGTACCGACCAGACTGAGGCACCGCGTACGTAAAGGGGAACGCAATGTCTTACGGAAAACCTACGCCGTACGAACAGGCAGCAAACGATGCGATCAAAGACGCGTTAAGGGCAATTCAGCGCGCCAGCGAGCTTAGTGAGCGCGCAGGGTACGGATGCTTAGTTATCGGTCCGCTGGCTGATGCCCAGCGCGAAACGCAACACGCGCTCGATACCGCTCTCGGGCGCAACTGAAGGAAAATCGTGGACGAACCGAAGATCTATCTCGATTTGATGCAAGAGTCGCTTGAAAGACTTGCCGCTAGCGAGAAGTACCTTGCTGGATACACAGCGCTCGGACATCGATGCGAACTGGAGTCCGCAGCGCTACAGCTTCGAAAGGCAATGGAAGCGGTTGCGTTCGCGGCCATCGCGCCCAACAAACAAATGTACGCCGCGTTCCGAAAGAGTGCCAGTAAGCCGGCACACTACGGCGCCGACTGGCAAGCGAATTCCATCTTTTTGTCGTTGAAAGAAGTTAATCCAGATTTTTACCCTGACCCGTTACTTCCGGAAACCAGAGTAGGACCTAATAGCTGGCACTTCGATCGACCTGTGGACGGGTACATGAAGCAGAACAATTTTGAATCGCTATACAAGCGGTTAGGGAAATATCTTCATGCTGACAACCCCTGGGGCGATGACAAAGGGTGGGACAATTTTGCGAAGGGTCTTCCCGACGCAATCATGAAAATTCGGGCTCTCTTGAAGAAGCACCGGACAATCATACGTGCGCCCGAGTTTAATGGAGTATGGATTGTCGACGCACCTAGCGACGGTACACCGCCGAGAATGATACGTGCTGTGGCCGATGGACCATTCACTACGAATGCAGCAACTTAGTTCATCTAGAAATATGCGCGAATACGCGCAAGTGGCAAAGATCCACGCGCGAAGGGAGGAAGTGGCGAATGAAAATTCTGAAATGGCTTGTCATCGTGCTCTTTGCCATCCCAGTAGTGCTGGTTGGTGGCATCTACATCAGGAACAAGGCGGTCGGACCGGTCGGTTGGGCCGAGGAGAATGCGAAGAAGGCGTTGAGGGGCATGATGAAAGACCCCGATTCAATGATAATTCGCTCCTCGTTCATTGTTCGCAAACCGAACACGAATGGCGGCGAAGACATTGCGATATGCGGGATTGTGAATGGGAAGAATGGCTTTGGTGGCTACACTGGCGGGACCCGCTTCGTTTCAGTGAGCTTCACTACAAATGGCAGCTACGGAGAGACGTTCGACACCCGCGCCGTCCAAATCGAGGATAGCGCCGAGAAGGCTAAGGCGGTAGACGTTAAGATGCTGTCTGGTTTCGAAAAAGTATACTGGAACGAAAATTGCGTGGATGCCGAACATCCAGCATTGACGCTTAACGACATCTAGGAAAATACCGTATAAACGGTTTATAAGGAACTCAACCTGGTGCCCACCGGCGCCCCGTATCGGCCGGAAGCCGCTGAAGACTAGAACTAGGACCGGGTTATGATTTTGATGAAGACGTCAACCGGATTGCTTTTGGCTGCAATCTTCTGTCTCGTGTCAGGGCTTATCAGCTATGCGACGGCGACGGGGCAAGCTGTGATCGGTCCGCACCCTGTAAGTCTGGAAGCTCAGCGTGTGGCGATAGCGGATAGCACTTTTTGGTGGGTGGGGTCCTTCCTCGTCGCGGCCATCGTTGTTCGTGTGGTGGCCAGAAAACGGAAAGCGAAGGCTGCGACCTGACGGTCTCGAAAAATTCCATGGATACGAACGATTCGAAGTTTGAAGAGGCGATGAGAGCCCTCTGTCTCGCACTCCCGGAAGGGAAGCACATGCAAGCCATCGCGTTCAGGGCGCAGGTTGGTTTTACCGATACCGGTGCTGGAACTGTTTATGCGTTGGTGATCGCCGAAAGTGCCGAGGACCTGGCGCGCGCCGGACAAATCATAAACAATGGCATTGAAGCTTCGCAGGCGAAGGCCGGATTGGTGGAGCATTTCGTGCGCAACACGGCCGCCACAGCAGGCGGTGTTTCACCAAATCTTGATGAGGTGTGCAAGCCGAGTGATTCTGGTGATGTCAACCTCACGTACTGATCAAAGAAAGTGTGCACAGAACTAAGGAAAATACCGTATAAACGGTTTATAAGGATAGTCTTAGAAACCCAATAACTGAAAAGCTAAATGTAATGAAGTGCAGCCGCGATCGCTTGGAAACGCTCAGAATGAATATCACGCCCATAATCTTTACCGGTACTTTGCCTGCGGAGCTGCAGCACCTCGTGCGCCGCGTCGACAGTGATGCAATCGACTATCGAGGACGAAATATGGACGTCAACTTGCTGGAGCGTTACCTGGCCAACGGTGATCATCGGACCGCGGCATATCAGGCGCGACAGATGATAGAGTTCCAGCGACAGTTTCGGCAAATGCAGAACCACGGACTGCCGCTCATTATCAGGTCGCTGATTGACCAAGTGCACTCAAACTCCGTCGAATATCCAGGGCGCGGTATTGATTTGTGTCTTTTGAATAAGTACGAGGAGGGCGGCGATTTCGGCACGCTCGCGTATCTGGCCAACCTGATGATCAAGCGCCAAGCTAACCTACGTGCTCGTGTAACAAGCTAATTCGAATATGATTCTGTCCGCAAGCCGACATCGATCCGGGCAACTGATTAGGGGAAAGCAGCAATGACGTTTCAGTTCGTTCCAGATGGATTCGAGCCGGCAGAAGGCTACTATGCCAGTGCGCAGGATATCGCCGATGTTCGCCGTCTTCGCGCAAACTTTCAGGAGTTGGTAGCCTGGTCGGATCTCGCCTTGGTCATAGCATTTGGGGAGTACTCCTCACACATTCTGGCAGTCCATTGGGCCGACTGGCTGTGTGATCGGCGGGACGAGGGCTTCTTGGCGTATCTCTACGTACGCGCGATTTGCCCAAACTACGAGTTTGACTACACGGGTCTCCACATGGACGATGTCGACGATTATGCAGCCGAAAAGCCGTGGCAAACTAGCGCGCCGGCGCCAGCCTGGGCCAAAAAGTAGATTGGATGGAAAGGTTAGTGACGGACCACATGGATCGCTACCGCCTTTGGCTCAGCCCGATCATCGGTGGGGTATTAGTTGCGGCTGCTCCAGCCGCTTTCACGACTGTCCACATACCGCTTTCGCGTCTGGAATGGGTTGCCACTGCGGGCGTAGCCGACGCCGGCCTGACTCCAGGTGGAGGAGGGCCCCTCACCGACACCATTCCTGCGCGATTAGCACGGTTCCTCGGTACGGCAACGGGCGCGGCGGCTATTCTCTACGGAATATTAAAGTAAATGAGTTCGCGCCCAAGCGGCGCCCGTCACTTGCTTGCTTGTTTCTAACAATGGCAGCTGGGAGAAAGAATACATCGTGCTCCCGCCGACGTTGGATGCACTCCAAGCATTGTCGAAATTGCGGAAAATTGCATGTTCAAAAACGAGGGGAATAAATGACCGATATCGCAAGCATCCTAAAATCCGAAATCACGCGGCTCGCACGTAAGGAACTGCGCGTGCAACTGGAGCCACACAGGAAATCAGTCGCACAGTTGAAGAACCAGGTCGCCGCACTGCGTGATGAGGTTGGCGTGCTCAAACGCGAGCTCAAAGCGCTTAACAAGGTGACCCGACGTGGTGTCGCGCCGGCTGCGACCGAGGCGTCGAAGCCGGCGCGAATGCGCTTTACCGCCAAAGGATTTGCCACTATGCGGACCCACTTAGGCCTCTCCCGAGCAGAAATGGGTATGCTGATTGGTTCATCGGATCAGTCAGTGCGCAAGTGGGAGGACGGCACGGCCGTCCCGCGGGCAAAATTCCAGCAAGCGATCTTCGCGCTACGCGGTGTCGGCCGCCGTGCAATTGCCGAACGTCTGAAAGCATCGTCTACCAACTAACCTCTTAGGAAAAGCATGAACAGCCGCGCAGTCCAGTTTTTCACCTTCGATGAGGCCGTCATTGCCGCACGTAGCACTCCTGGTACCGACCTCATCGGGATCCATTTCACCGCGCCATATCGGCATCTTGGGCTCTACATCATCAGTGTCGATGTTGACGAACCCGACTACGTCAACGTCAGCTATGAGGGCGGTGAGTTGTTTGACGACGGCGGCGAAGAGGATTTTTACGATCTCTCCGATACACCAGACGAAGCAAAGCGTCTGTTCTATGCCGCTAAGTCAGATTTGGGGGACGGTGACGCGCAGGTGATGGGAATGACGAGTGAATTCATTCTTCAAGAGGTATTGCCCGGACTGGACCGCGGTGCAAAGTACCGTGACCAGGAACATTTCATGGAGGTGGCAGGGCAGGAGTTTCGCGCGTTCTGGCGCCAATCGTGACTCGACGGAAGTAAGAGATGGCGTATTTGTTGGCGACTACGGATCTCCATGTACGGTGGTATGTGGTTCGATTGAAGTATCCGGATGACATCCTCGACCTCCAGGAAGGGCAATTTGAACTGATCGACCACCTGGACTTACGCATCGTGCCAGGTTTCGGAAACAAGGACACGGCAAAGCGCGTTGCGAAGGCGCTCGGCCTCAAAGTCTGGCGGTATGTGAAAATCGACGGACCACAAACCACCTTTACCCTCGAGTGATCACCCTTTGTGAAGCCCCAGGTCGACCGCGCGCTCAGCCGCTTGTCTACCGTCGCTCGAATGTCCCTTGTCGAAGTGCCGGCGCTGCGGTCAGGGCATGCTGGGTCAGAAATAGAAGAGAAAGCGTCAGAGGAATTATATGCAAGGTGTAGCGGAGTGTCTCTTTGTGGGGGCACCAGGCGGAGAAAAGGTTTTGAACGTTCCTGGCGTGCTTTGCCGAGATCGCTTATCCATTGAACAAGATGGATGGCTCGCGAGATGCGCAGACGGCGGAACGCTTGCCATGCAGGGCCAACGTCCCCCCAACGCGAATTGGGAGTGCTTCACACGGGCGGTCTTTGAAAAGGACCTGCAGTCCAAGTCGGACTATGTTACGTACCGTTTCCTCCATCTTGAAACTGTGAACCGTTGCGCGGAGATCCTGGTGCAGAAGCACCGCCGCTGCAAACACGAAGCTTTGCCTGGACAGCGATATTGTCGCCAACACCGAGGCAATCTTTTGTCACCGACGTGAAGGTCGAGCAGGACGCACGCACGATTTTTGTGAGATCAAACGTTTGAAAGGGAAGCAGGTGCTGCGAACCATCGAAGCATTTTTGGAGAATTACTGTCTGGGCGTTCTGGGTCTGTTCACTGCTTTCAGTGAATGCACGCACGGAGTATTCGCTATCGGCCTACCATTGCTTGCGACAATCGCCGTGCATCATTCTCTACCAGTGTGGGCCGGTGCCGTATTAGCAGCGTTGGTGTGGGTACCCGCTGCGATCGGAATGGGCATCGTATTGATGACTGGGTTGAAAGGCGCGAATAGCCGCTGAGCCGCGGCGCTCGATGTCGATCTTCGAAGGCGAGAATTCATTGAGCGTTGTGTCCAAAATACAATAAAATTAACGAAACGCCGGAGGGCGCAGTCATTTCAGCGCGTTCGCGCTATTCGAGTAGAAGGAAGTCATGTTAGACGCTGTTTCCGCAAACGAGCACCAACAAGCAAACGAGGAGTTGGTGTACGACCCAAATCGATTGCTTGACGCATTGATTCAACAATTGCGGTTGAAGAATGACGCTGCGTTGTCGCGCGCGCTGGAGGTGGCGCCCCCAGTGATCAGCAAAATTCGACACCGCCGCCTGCCCGTGGGTGCGTCGATGCTCATACGAATGCATGAAGTATCGGGCCTGACGATTCGGGACCTTCGCTATCTGATGGGGGATCGCCGCCAGAAGTTCCGCGTCAGCGACAGCCAGGGCAAACCAACGGAATGAAGGCGCAATGCTGAGTTTGCGCAAAGGGATGAATATCGTCCTGGCCCCGAAATCGCACTTGGCCGAGGTGCTGGCCGCGATATCGCAATGGGCCGAGGCCGCGTTCATTGCCTGCCTCGCGTTTGCCATCCTGGACCGTGAGTCAATGCCTCGGACTGCCGTATTTGCCGCGTTCGTCAATGCTGTCGTTATCACGACAGCCATGGGTCTGCTGCGTGGACTGGTACTTTGGCGCCATCGAAATCGAGAATGAGGTTTTAATGAAATTTGACCTGCAGCTGCCAGGAGAAGTGCGCACAACGGGAGTTAATTTTCCCGAAAAATATACCGTTGTCGTAATGCGTTCAGACGGGGTGTCAGCAAGTCCCATGGAAGCGCTAGCGGCGTTGAAGCTGGTAACTGATTCCCTAAAATCGGGAATGCAAAGGACTAAGCGATGACTAGCCACAACAAGCACCTTCAACATCTGGACGAAATAGCCCGCGAGGCGCATGCCGGAAACTACGCTCGCGTCGGCGTGCTATCGACTGGTGAGCGCCTGTACGTCGCCGTGGCGTCAGGCCGCATGCGGGAACTGGCATCGGGCGACTCGATTGCCTATGCAGTCGATCGCATCGGCCCGGTGTGGATGGCGCACATGCTGGAACAGTGGCGAAGCGAACGGCAGCCGTTGGACAATGGCGAAACGGCGGTCAGTCACGCGGGGGTTACCGAGGAGCGCCCAGCTGCGACACCTCCGTCAAGCATTCAAGATCCGATGGTCCGCTCGCTCATGGTGGTTGCCGCAGTACGAGGTTACTACTTACACGCGCTGCCTGGAGGCACCTTCGCCGTATACCGGAAAGCCGGTTCATCGATCGAGCCTGTGGCGGCCTGGACTTCCTGGAAGGAAGTTGCCGAGCTTTGCGGTGCGGGACCCAACGTGACCCTTCGCGCTGCGCTTGAGCGCGATGGGTTTGCCTGGCCTGCGGATCCAGATGCATTCTTGGCTGACTACTACAAATCTTCCTAACAGCGCTCCGGACAATACATCTGGAGGACCACCGGCGCGCGGAAGCTCCCCGTGCACCAGCTTCATCCCCTTGGAGGCGAGTTGCCGATGTTTTCTCTATTTCCGCCATCGTGGACGTTATCGAAGCGCTTCAGTAAAAGAAGGGGCAGACCGGAAGCGGCGAGGGTAGGTTACAAAATACTGCCAGGAACCGAGGGCCGGTTCATCATTAAGGCCATTTCCGTGGAACGAGGCTTTGAGGTCGGAGGAGTGGTTGCAGAGACATTTTTGCCCCTTTCCTGTTGCTATGTGTTCGATCTCACGGTAGATGCAGGATATCAACGCCAAGGCATTGCCCGCGAGCTGCTGTCGCAAGCGCTGAAGCACTCGCAATGCAAACACCAGGTGCCGGTATCCATAACCCGTGACGCTTGTGCCTTCTGGGCCCATCTCGCCAGTGAAGAAGAATCCGCGATCCGGCTTGGCATGACCAATCACGATGTCATGCTCATCCGCTATGCGCACCGTCCATTCGCATTCGAACGTGTAGTGCCGTTCCCTGAACCCGAAGGAGAATAACTGTTGGATAGTCTTGACCAATTGCTGTCGTCCGCGGACGCTCCTCGAACGCTCCGCGATGCCGATAACGTTGCGGCGCGACGCGAACTGCTGCAAGCGTCGCATATTGCCCCCCTGAGCACGTATGTCGCGCAATTGCGCGGTCAATACCCAGGCTGGGAATTTCCCGACTTTGATCCGCTCGATGGTGGCGTGATGGCCGACTTGCTGTTCTTGCTCGAGAAACCTGGCCCCATGACATCGCCCCAACATAAGCGAAAAGGATCGGGATTCATCTCGCGCGACAATGATGACCCCACGGCAGAAGCCGTGTATCACTTTATGCGGAAGGCACGCATCGAGCGCACAAGGACGGTGCTATGGAACACGATTCCCGGCTGGAACGGCCAGCGCGCTATCGGCGCCGGCGAGGTCCGCGCCGGCATTGAAGAACTACTGCACCTGCTGAACCTCCTGCCGCACGTCACTACGGTGGTTCTGGTTGGGAACAAGGCACGAAGGGCCGAAGCAGTCCTCCGGCAGCGCAACTTGCGCATCTTCCGCTCGGCGCATCCAGGGCCATTGGTCAAAGGCCCCAATCCAACGCTTTGGAATCGCATACCGCACCAGTGGGCCGAGGCCGCAGCGGCGCCGTAAGCCGTCGCCAAACAACTAGGATGGTCACAATGGTTCTTCAAGATGGCCCGCCTTCCGTCTTAGCGGCGTAAAATCCGGAATTCAACGAAACTTACACTGACATCTTGTGAATCAGACCTACATTCAAGTCACCGTGGCGACCGAGGACATACTGCGTGCCTTGTACGCCCATAGCGAAGCCATTCCCGTGCACGAGATCTTGCTGCGCGATGCCATAGCTAAAGACGTCCTTCAGGCCTGGCACAAGCATACTGCTGCATTGCACGACAGACGCCTGCTTAACGAAGAGTTCGAGCGCCTGGAAAGTTTGCGGAGCGATCTGTCCAATTTCGTACTCGCCAAGGAATAGCAGCAATGGCGACCGACGATAACGGCCAGGCTCTATCGAATCTGATGCAAGGACACTCGCCATTGGACCAAGTCAAAACGGAAGTCCCTGTACGATTCCTGCTCGACATTTTCAACATGGCGCCGCAAGATAGCCCGATCAGGACACGCGTGATCGACGCCATTGCTGCCGCCGCGCAGCGCAATGCCAAGGCGCATTGGGCACGCGGACTACTGCAGACTGACGCTGGGGATCTAATCTTTGATGAGGCGCGTTATCTTCACGCCGTCTACCAAGGCAAACAGGATACTTACGCAAAAGCGGCCCAGAAGGCATTCGACGATCTGCAGAGCGCGCTAACCCACGTAGGATACGCTCAAGAGAAGGAGCGAACTGCGATCGAGAACGAAGCGCGGCGCGCGCCATCGGGCAGGCCGCTCGTTGACTTAACCGTACCGACCCCGCCGGCGGCATTACTGAAGTCTGCGGCAGATGCGCTACCTACGTTCGTCGACCGCATGGCCGACGGCATTGATGTCACCATGGGTGCTCGATCCCGGATCGGCATGAAAGACCAGTAGAAAGTTGCGCTACTTCGCGTTATTGGCCCTGGACAGGAATCGCAAAGTACGCTCACTCCGTCCACCTCAGCCGGCGGCAACAGCAGCTGCAGCAGGTCTGCTGCGCTGCGCTCCACGCGATAGGTGCGTTTCAGGCGATTGGCCAAACGCGCTGTGGCCGACAGGTCCAGAAGGTGTCGTTGAACTTGCAGCGGAAAGGCATTGACCTCCGGCCAATTGCGGCAACCCACCAGGGACAAGCTCAGGTCGAGCGCCTGGCTATGGGTGACGTCGATTGACATGTCTTGCAGGAGGGCGCGCACGCGCCCAGCCAACTGCTTGAGTTGCTTGGAATCCATGGTTTCTCCACGGGCGGCTCATTCCGGTCTATTTCGGTCCGATATTCTGTGTGATTCGATTGTTGAAGTAAGAAAGAAGGGGAGTATTCCCCTTCTTTTTACGTCCGTCGACATCGCCTGGCTCTTCAAGTAGTGCCAAAAGGCAATTTTTCACCAATTACATGCTTTTCAGCGCACGCTGAAAATGGCCATTTCAGTGAAATTGTTCTTGCAAATTTCACTGAAAATGCTATTTTCAACACATGCTGAAAACCGAAAATACAGTGAAAATCGAGCGTGAAGCCGGGGACCATATGTCTCGCCTGCTCCGTCGCATTCCTGGCCTGAAAGCAAAGCTGGTCAACGTCGACTTGCGAAACGTCGAACCGGTCGACCTGGTCTTTGAACTACATGGCTTGGCGTCCAAGCGCGTCATTGAAGTCGGTTGCGTCGTCAAATTACATGGGCAGCCGAAGTACGCACGTGAAGCGTACTTCGATTTGATGACGTGGGCCGCAGCCGGCCAATCCAGAGTGCCGGTGTTCATCGCGCCTTACCTGCACCCGAAGTCACGGGAGTTCATCGAATCGTTTGCAGGAAATTACCTCGACTTCGTGGGCAACGCACGATTGGCCTTCGAACAAATCTACATCGAGTTGGCGAGCGCGGACGTACCGAAAGCTGCGGCGCGCGAACTGAGATCATTGTTCACGCCCAAAGCGGCACTGGTGATACGGGCCTTGCTGCGAAGTGTGGGGAAACCCTGGAAGGTTGCCGACCTCGCAGCCGAAACATCCGTGAGCCTTGGCCAAATCAGCAACGTCATACGAGCTCTCAATGAACGTGAGTTTGCTGAGCGCGGGGAAGGTGGGGTGTTCCTTTCCGACCCCAACAAGCTGATCGAAGCATGGGCTGACGCCTATCGCGGTGTCGACGGGGTCGTACGCTCATTCCATACCACGTTGCACGGGAAAGCGCTCGAAGATGCGCTGCGACATACCTTGCTGGCGTATCAATCGGGCAGCGACGGCAACGTTGTCCTTGCGTCATTTTCGGCCGCAAACTGGCTGGCGCCGTACGGCCGGAGCAACACCACGTATTTCTACGCCGACGCAACGGGATTAGAAAACGTCATCGAAACACTGAAGCTTCGGCCGGTCACTAGCGGCGCCAACGTGGAAATCACTATCCCTGGCGATCACGGGGTATTTTTCGATGCCGTGGCGCTGGCACCCGGTGTCTTCTGCACCAGTCCTATTCAAACCTATCTCGACCTGCTACTTGCAGGCGAGCGCGGCAAAGAGGCGGCAGAATTTTTGAAAGAGCGGATCGACTTATGGCAACCATTGACAAAGTGAAACACACCGAGCCGCAGACCGCAGACGAATATGACGACCGCACGACCGCCGCCGTCAAAAGTGTGCTGGTCGAAGTGGGTCAAATTTTGGGGTCGTACAAGGGAAAGTACGCCATTGTCGGCGGTTCTGTGCCCTGGTTGCTCATCGAGAACGAGGACATGTATCACGTCGGTACCATGGACCTCGATGTCGCCCTACACGCCGAAGCCCTGGGGGACGGCGAGTATGCCACGCTTATCGAGTCGCTATTGGGGCACGGATACTCGCAAAGCGAACATGGCAGGAAATTTCAACTGCGCCGCTGCGTGCCCGCCGCAGAAGGTGAGGGAGAAATCGAAGTCGTCATTGACTTCCTGATGCCCCGCGACGCGAAGGTGATTAAGAACGACCCTCCGCTCCTGACGGACTTCGCCGTGCAACGTGCCGACGGCGCCGACCTCGCACTGCAGTTTTCCGAGCTCATTGCTGTCAAGGGGACCATGCCCAACGGCGCCATCAACAAGGTCGAGATTGCAGTGTGCTCGATCCCTGCGCTGCTTGCCATGAAGGGCCACGCCATGGGAGGCAGGTATAAGCAAAAGGATGCGTACGATATCTATTTTTGCGTGCGAGGTTACGAAGGTGGCATCGACAACTTGGCCGCAGCATGCATGCCCATCCTTGCGATGGAAAGCGGCATCGCAGGATTTAAGGTGATCAACGAAAAATTCTCCGAATTGAACGCCCATGGTCCTATTTGCGTCAGGCACTTCGTGAGCGAATCCCGCATCTTGGATGACCGTACGGAAGATCAGTGGCAGCAAGATGCCTTCGGCCAGGTCGATACACTCATGCGGGCACTGGGATTGAGGGAATAGCTTCCCCTTCGCGAAGCGTCCGTATCAAGAGTGTCGCTAATGACTTGCTGACCGTGCGTGGAAGCTTCGCTCCATTCTAATGAAACAACGCTATACCAGGAACGCGGCGATACTGGTCGGGCGAGGTTTTGGTATAAGTGTGAAATATCCGCTGACTAGGCCAAACACTGTCGGGCATTCAACAACGCAGTACCAGCCCGGTACACCGTGTTGATCCTCGATTTCCATCGCGGCGGTCGCGTGGATGCCTTCAGGAAGATCATCGATGAATTGTTCAAATTCCGGACAGTTGTCGATGGCGGTATCAATATCCATCCGCGCATCGTAAGAGAAGAACTCCGAGGCAGACAGTACCGATAATGGGCATGGCAGGTAGTGGATGCGCTGCTCCAGAAATTGGTAGTGCAACGCTGCGTGGACATCAGCTTCCGAAGCGACTTCTTCCTCCAAGGCCTCTGCCAGTTCGGGTATCCCAACTTGATCGAAGAACGTGATTAATGGCGCGGGATCGTCGAGGAAGTTCGTTGAGGGGAAGCTCGTAGAATCGTCGTCAAAACTTTCTTCGGAAAGATGCTCCAGCACTTCCTGCCCGATCGCGCGCATCGCTTCGGAGGGATCGTCCTGGGCACAGTTGAAGATGTGCTTGACCTCGAACTGCTCGATGCCAAGACCTTCAATATAGGAGACAAGACTATCGATGGCCTGCTGCTTTTCGACAGCGACCATGGGCGGATCCTTCGCAACGCTCCAGTTGACAAACTGTGCGGGCCGGGCATCAAAAATCGCGGTACGGAGCCATTTGAAGCGCCGCTGTAGGTTCGCCAACGCAGCGCGCATACAGATCGCACCTACGCCATTGGGAGCACCTTCACGTCGCTCCCATAACCACACAAAACAGAGGTCACTCTGTGCCAGGATGCGCGGCGCATCCTCGTGCTGATCGAGAAACGACTTCACCTGCAACACATCGCTATCGGCGACAGAGTCGGCCACGGTAATCAAATCAACGCGATCCGCGTGAGGCACTCCATCCGTGCGTTCAAATACGTAAGCCATGCCACAGGCGGCGGCGTCCAAGCTGCCAGTTGCCTTGGTCACCAGCTGCGCATTCCACTCGTAGGCTGTCACACCGACGTCTTCGACTTCTGTGTAGCGCGACACATGCACCGTCACCAGGTGGCCGTCACTGTCGATCTGCGCAACTTCCAGTTGTTTGCCGATGCCCGTGTAGGAATCTGGATGCCATAAGGAAAATTCACCGGGTACGCGTGATTGGATAAAGAACGACAACAAGGTGCGATCAGCATAGGCATCGACCAGCATCGCCATCAGCTGCGCCGACAGTTTGTCGCTGGCAGCGGGAGTTGTCAGCGCTTTCAGCCACTCTCGCCAATCCTGGGCACCAAATTCGTCCAAGAGTTCTTGTTTGGTCGTGGCATCGGTCGTCGCTCCGGCGACGGTGCGCGCTAGTCCGGGAATCTGCGCCGCGCAAAACTCCATCTCGATGATCTCGGTCAAACTGAGCATCTCGCCACGTTCCGTTTGAATCGTCATCCCGAGGAAATGGCCGAAAGTTTGGTCGAGATCGGTCAGTTCCGGGAACTTGACCAGGTCGTCCTGGCCGATCTTGCGCATGGCGGCATTGCCGGCGGCCATAGTCCGAATGAAATCAAGCATTGACGGGCAGAGACTGTCCGCAGGATCACTGCCGCCGGTCTCAAAGTCATCCTGCGCAAGGCAGTTCTCAAAAACGCGGGCAATCTGTTCGAACGATCTGTCGGACATGCGCGGCTCCAGGAGGAAGTGTCGCCACAGTATGGCGGGTTTCGCCACTGCACTCAATACATGGTGGCCGAAACCAAGCGCTCGATTGTGTCGAACGGGATGGACCGAAAGCCAGGCCACGCCGGCATCGGCCAACGTGCGCATGATCCCGGGTATGGCGTGTCCTGCTAGCAGGGCGCCGATGCCTCCGAACAGGGGGGGGCGCGCCCGGCATGTTGCTAACTGCGTCCGACTGATGCTTACGCCTGACGTGCCTCGAGAACCTCTTGGGCCACTTGTGCCACCTTGCCCGGTTGTTCCGCCTCCCAGCTGCGGATCTGGTCCAGCGCATCCTGTTCGGTATAGATCATGGTGGTGGTCACACTGGCGTGCCCCAATGCGGTCGCGACCATGCGCATGTCCTGGCCAGCCAGCAGGGCGGCCTTGGCAAAGGTATGGCGCATCCAGTGCGCCGACACGCGCGACAACTGGCTGGCGACGGCGTGGTCACCGTCCACTTTCAGCTGCGCCACCGCCTGTGCGATGCGCTCCTTGATAATCTCGTGCAGTCCCATGCGGGTAGTCACCGAGCGCCAGGCCTTAAAGTAGCGCCGGTCTGCCGCGTATTTGATCTCGCCACCATGGCTCAGGACCAGCGGATGGGTGCGGACCGACAGCACCAGTCCATACGGCGGTCCCGCTTTTCTCCGTTCCGCGTCGTCCGGTAGTGGCGCCAGCCCGAAGGCGCGGCGATAGGCAATCAGCGCGTCGAGCAGCACGGTCGACACGGGGATCGTGCGTTCTTTGCCGCCCTTGGCGGTGTCGGCCTCAACTTTCAGCACCCAGTAGGTACGGCGCACCTTGGGATCGGACAACGGCTGCATGGCCAGCATGGTCGCACCGACCAGCTCGGAGGCGCGCAGGCCGGTCTCGCGCAAGCAGATGAAGATAAACCGGTCACGCAAGAGCCGCAGCCGTTCCGTCGGGCGCGTTCGCGGCGCCGCGTCCAGCACCGCCAGCACATACTCATACAGGTCGAGGTCGATGGCCCGCGTGGTGTCGATGCGCCGTGGCTTACCGGTTTTCATGAGCACCATCGGGTTCAGGCGGATGTAGCCGCTCCCATGCAGCGCCTTAAATAGCGCGTGCAGGAAACGCAGAATGTCGGCCTGGCTGCTGGCGCTGGGTTGCTTGCGAAACGGGGTGTATCCATCGTCCCCTGACTGCGCGCCGGGCGTCGTGACGGCCGCCGGCGGTAATTCGGCCAGAAACGTCTTGAATGCCTTCACGTCCTGCGCGCTCCACGTCGACGGCGTGCGGCCCAGTTGGTTGTCGCAATACCAGCGCAGCTTGGCCAGGTGGTACCGATAGGTTTTAAGAGTTTCACCGGTGCGGCTGGAGCTGTTGTCGGCCACGGCGGCCAGCCAGACCTCGATCGCCGCCCAGTCGTCGGCCACCGGGCCCAGGGAGTGACCGGGCTGGGGGCCAAGCAGCACCAGGTCGGCGTCGACCACCGGGGCAGGGAGCAGGGTGCTCATCGCATGCCTCCGTTGCTGCCTTGGCCCCGGGTCAGGATCAACTGCCGGTACGTATCCAACTCACGTTCGCACTCCTTGAACCGCCCTTTTACGTACGCCAGTTCGTCCCGCACTGCCCGGGTTTCGCCGCGCACTTCATCCATCGCGCGCAGTGCGAAGGCGCGCTGTCCCTCGAGTTCTTTGGTGAGCTTGTCCAGCGCCGCCGCCATTGCCGCGGTCGCTGCCTGCGCCGATTCGAGCGCCGCGCCGCGCTCGGCGGCCAGCGCTTCCGCGGCCTGGGCGGCGGCGGCGGCGCGGGCGGCAGTGGCCCGGGCCGCCGCCAGTTCCACCTCCACGCTGGCCAGCCGCTCGCTGAGATAGTCGTTATGGGCCAGCATGCCGGTGGGCAGTTGGGCCGGCGCCGACGCACTTGCCAGCTGCGCCACCTGGCCGCTCATCGTGTGCAACAGGGAAAGGACTTGCTGTAGGGCCAAGTCGGTGCCCGGCTGGCCGGGTGCCGGCACGGTCGCCTCGGCAAGCTGAACCGACGCCGGTCCCAGGCCATCCGCGCGGGACGGCACGGCGCGCTGCCGCAAGTCGTCGAGCAGTTGATTTTTTTCCAATTCAATTGTGCTGGTCGACGGCCTACACTGAGGTGCATAGGCGGCGAGCAGTTGGCGGTAGCGCGCGGCGCCGTAGGTCTCGCCGGTGGCGTGGTATACGGCGCGTAGAAAATCGTGCACAAACGGCCGGTGGCCCCCGGTGCTGCCGGCATGCTTCGTGGTCAGGGCGTCAGTCTGCTGCGCCAGGCTGCGCGCCTGGTCGTCGGTCAGCGCGAGGCGCGGTCGGCCGCGGGTCGCTGTCGGCGCCGCGTCGGGCGCGGCAAGGGAAAGGGAGGGTTCATGCATGGCTTGTCCGTGATGTTCAGCCGCTGGCACGGCGGTGTGCCGCAACTCAGCCGCGTCAAGCATAGCACGGGAGCAAGATTGCAGGTATATAAAATAGTACAAAAAATTCTTTAATGAACCGGTTATTGCATGTAGTTTACTTAGCTCCAATTAAGTAATATGGACGAAAAAAATCGCTTTTCTAGCGATTTTTTCTTTTTCCCCAAGAAAATCAAGCACTTAAACTCAGCAGTAAAACTGACTCGCAGTCCGTTTTCGCCGATCTCAGGCCTCCAAATTGACGTTTAAGTGCCCATACGGCATTCGCCGTGAATAGTTTTCTGCAAAGTCCGTGAACAATTTTCTGCAAACTGGCGTCGTTCGCTTCAACGAACCCGCACGCCCGTGACATCGGCTAGTGGGAACAAATTCGCGCAAATGCCGGGAACAACTTCTTGCAAAAGCGCGGCTTTCCCGCCGCTGAATCCGTCACACTTATTCCTCACCAGTTGACGTGGGTCAGGCTGCCTGACCATCGGCGCCGGGCCGAAATCCCAACTTTTGGCGAACCAGCCCCTACAATGGACCGCCACCGCACGATACAGTCCTCATTGGACCCGACCAGATTTAAAGGATAGCCACCCATGCCAAAAGATCAAGAAATCACTGAGCCCCTGGATACTGCGCCGCTGACGCTCGCCGACCTCGAACACAGCGGATACCTGGAGGTCATCGAAAGCGATCCGGACGGACTGCACTATGGATGGTCGAACGCCTTCATCTCCCGCACGCAAGAGGCGGACGCGGCCGGCGAGAAACGGCGTGCCAAAGTGTTCAGACACCTCGTGGACATCACGTCGATGATGCTGTCACCGCAAACGAGCGCCACGCCGTTCCTGCCATTGATGCAGTTCCCCGATGGACGACGATCCCCCATTCCTGAGGATCTGCCGCCGGACGTCTATGACTGGCTGGCGCTGGTGGCGCCGCAGGTGCCGAACCAGGCGTTGCGCGCGCGCATGGCCGACTTAATCTGGTTACAGGCCAAGCGGCACGGCATTCAGTTCGCTATCCTGGCCATTGAGAGCTACATGGCGGGATCACTTGATTCCGAAGATTGGGCGCTCTCCCTTGGTATGGAATGGCGCAGGGCACTCCAGATCGCGAAAAGGATCGGCAAACCCGGCCAAATCTACGTCGACGAGATCAGCAAGCAACTGATGCAGGCGTTCCTGAAGTGCGCGCAGGACTTGGAGGAACTGGCCGCACCGCTCTGGTATGCGAACGCACTGTTTGAGAGCCGGTGTCCTGGAGTTGACGCTGACGTTGTCGCCGGCGAGATGAACAGCTTAGGAACACGCCATACGGCCAAAGGCAATCCTTGGCTCGCGCGTGACTTTTTCGAAACTGCCGCCAAGTGGTATGAGCGCGCAGCCGACCCCGACAAGAGCGTAGAGATGCTGTACGAAGTGGCGCGCAGCTGGGAGGCTCAGGGCGATGCCGTCGGCGCCGGTGCCGCGGCGCTGCACTTCTACCAGAATGCGGTGAAGGCCTTGCGCGACCTGTCGGCGGCGGAGCGCGACCGGCTGGCCGGTGCCGGCGCGCTCGATCGCGTGCGACAAAAGGTGCTGCAGGCGGGGCAACTGGCGATCGAGGAGATGCAGGTCATGCGCGGCCCCGCCATCGAGGTGGGCGAATTCATCGCTTATGCGCGGCAGCGCGTCCAATGCCTGCGCCCGATCGAATCGCTGTTCGCCTTTGTCACGATGTCGAAGCCCCCCAGCGCTGCGGGGTACCGCGAGGATGCGACCGACCGCTTGAGCTCCGCGCTGTCCCGCTTGTTCTCATCGGATACGCTTGCTGATGATGGGCGTGTGGTCGAAAAGCATGTCGGAAGCTTCAATGCGGCGCCGCGCGATGCCGAGACTCTGTCGGAGATGGTCAAGGCCTTCGACCGCCAGGCACGGCTGGTTGGCGCTCATATGCTGATCCCTGCGCTACTTGAGATGCAGCAGCAGTTTACGATGCCGCCAAGTGATTTCGTGTTCCTGGCCGAACATTCGCCATTGGTACCGCGCGACCGCGTCGACCTGGTCGCCAAGGGATTGCACGCCGGCTTCTGCCTGGACTTTATCCAGGCCACCCACATCCTGTTGCCGCAGTTCGAACATATGGTGCGGATGCAGCTGAACGAAGCCGGTGTCTTGACCACAACCCACACCGATGGGGTGGATATGGAAATCGGCCTGTCATCCTTGGTGGATCGTCCGCAGATGTTGGAGATCTTTGGGGAAGATGTCACCTTTGAAATCACGGCTCTCATGTGCCATCAACAGGGAGCGAACTTGCGCAATGCTGTGGCGCACGGCCAGGCCGACAGCACGCTGTGTGAATCGGCGCAGGCAGTCTATGCCTGGTGGTTGATCCTGCGGCTTGTCGTGCAGGCGTTCCACGCGATGGCAACGGCGCCGTCAGAAGCTGACGAAAAAGAGACCGATACATCTCAGGGCCCGGGAGCGCCCCAGTCGGGCGAAGAAACATGCACAGCTTGAACAATCGCAGTATGCCGGCCGTCTGCCAGCCCATACAGTGAGGCAGTCCGGTCGAGAGGGGGCACTATGGGACGTACAGAAGTGCACCCCCGCCCCTACTTGGTCGCTGTCCAATGCGATCGGCCCGGCTGCCTGCGCAGTGTGAAGCTTGGTGCCTTTTTGCCTTGACCCTGGACGACTCGAAATGGAACGAGAACAGCAGTAAAGGTGAGCTTGCGCAGGAACGGTTTCACCTTGCTATCGGTGTTGGGCCGGCCTCCGGCATGTACGCGCTCGAGTTCAGCTTTCGAATAGTTGACCAGAAGGTTGATTTGTTTTCTTGGCTCTAGGTGGCACGGGAAACGCCCACGAAGTCATGAGCTCCGCCGGGAAGTGCTGCAAGAAAGCACGCGCGAACTCTGGGTCGTCGCATTCCAACCAATCGTCCCATGCATCGCGTGGCACAATCACAAGGGCGCGCTTCTCATCGCCCGGCTTGTGAAAGCGTTTCATTAACGGGTGGTCGTCCGCGTTGATGGTCAACTGCGTGAACGAATACTCTGGTCCCGCATCGGAGTCCCATTCCTTCCACAAGCCCGCGACTGCGAACATACTCTCGTCGGCCATTCCTATTCCCCAACGCACAGCCTTGCCGGATTCATAGCAGGGCTCATAGAAAGCTGTCATCGGTGCAAGGCAATGGTGCGCCTTCGCCCAAGCGCTCTTGAAGGTGCGTTTCTCACCGACACTCTCGCTGCGAGCATTCATGCTGTCAAAGCGCACGCCAGGTGGCAATCTGTGAGCAGGCACCATTCCATATGAAGCCAAAATTCCTTCTCGTCCGTTGGTGCCTCGTCGCACGATGGGGGCAACATAGTCCTTCCATATCTCAGGCTTCCAGGTCGCGTCGACGTCGAATTTCAGGCCCATACCTTGGTCGAGGACGTCCCGGTCCGGTGGTCGGTAATTCACGCACATAGCTGTCCTCCTCGATTATTCATAGCGCAATTTTGCCTTTCCATTGGTTGCGCCGCCATACTGTATGACCACACAGCATTGTTACGCAACCTTGCCAATGCCCTGATGCCGAGGTCTTCGCGTCCCCTAGCCGCTCCCCATTCGGGGAACGTCCACCGCCAGCCGCCACCGTATACTCAGAAACTGTCCGACGTTGAGTACGACGATCCCCCGCTGTCGCCGCTGGTGGAGTACGACGGGCTGCTGTCGCTACTACTGCTGCTGCTCCAGCTGGAGGAAGAGGACGATGAGGATCGCTGACGGTCATCGTCATCGTTCGAAGAACTGCTGGATCGGGATGGGCTGCTACTATTCGTCCAGCTGCTGCTCGGCCAGGTCCTGGACGATTCGGAGAATCCGGAACCGAGGATCAGTGGTGCATCATCGACGATTTCCTGATGCGCCCTCACCTCTTTGGCCACTTCACTGCTGTTCATCGACCCGGCCATATAGCCAACGATCAAGCTCTCCAAATTCAGGCCCGAGCCATACTGGTAGCGACTGCCGGCGAACTTGCTCTGACGCATTTCGCGCTCCAAGACCTTGGCCTTGTCATAGTCGGCTTCGGCTGCAGCGCGCTGCTCTAGCTTCGCCGCATACTTGGCATCGTGCTTCGCGAGCCGGTCGCGCAGGTCAATGATCACCTCCACTAACGCATCGTCGTCGGAGCTGGCGGTCTGTCGGGCGCATTCGATGAGGGTGCTGACGTCATGCCCCTGCAGCTCCTGCACCAACATTGCCTGTGCCTTGCCGTAGCGCGCGTCGCGTCGCTCGGCATATTCCGCCAGCGTCGTATGGATGTCGTTCGCGCGCTTCTTGCCTTGAGTGACGGCCTCGCGCTGTTCAAACAACTCCCGCTCGATCGCCACGGCGCCGCAGGTTACCGCTACAGAGCGCACCTGGTCATTCAACCATGCTTGCTCGGCCTGAAGACGCTGGACGCCCTCCCCTGCCCTCTTCGCGGCTTCCGTGCGCATGGCCAGCAGCATCTGCTCGTTGCCTTGGTTCTGCCGGAAGTTGCACTGCCGCGCGATCCAGGCGTCCGCCAGGCGCAGGACGCCGGCGCCGGTGTAATCGGGCGTGCCGTACTGGCGTTCCTTCAGGTACGCATAGAGCCGATTTTGGGTGAATGCCGGCAGCTTACGAGCGCATTCGTCCTGCACCTCGGCCTGCAGGGATTTACGACGTTCTAGATCGGCGTTGTCGGCCTGGTACGCGTGTAGGCGCCGCATGTATTCGCCATCGGCAGCCAACATGGTTTCAGCGACCTTCTGGGCGGCCCCATATTGTTCGGCAAGGGAACTTGCCGCGGCCATGGCGGTAGAGATATCGCCTTCGACACGGCCGAGTTGGTCTCGCATGGACTGCTCTTCCGCGATGCGAAGTTCCAGTTGCCGGGCGACGTCGACACCAACCTGGGCACCCTCTTCCAACTGGATGCCAGCTAGCTCCTTCAACTTGGACGTGAGCTGCACTTCCAGCTTCAGCCGGATGGACGTCGCTTCGGCACACTCCTCTTCCAGTTGCCGGTATGGGCGTTCGTAATCCCTGGTGTTCGCTTGCAGCTTGGATAAAAGGTATTCGGATTTCAAGTTACCACTCCATTATCGTTTCGGGTTCGCTCGAGAAGGTGTTCGCATATTTGATCACCAACGCATTGGCCAACTTCTCCCCCATGCGCTTGTGCGAAACATGTCCGGTCTGCTTCTTTTCGGACTTCACCAGTTCATACTGCTCGTGCGATACGCGCACACCGAAATATGGGCGGTATTGCACCGACCCGCCCTTTTCACTGCTTCGAACGGGGACCGCGACGACATTACCGGCAGGATCCAACGCTTCCACGATCAGGTACCAGGACTTGCCGCCGCTAGCGTTATAGTTCCGCTCGACGCCAGATTTCATACCGGCGCGATCCACGACGTTGATCTGCAATGGAACCGTTGCATATTCAGCCAACTGTTCCAGCTCCTTCACGGTTTCACGAAGGGCGACGGCGTCCATCGCTTGCATCGCCCCCTGCCCTTTCGCCAGCAGCGCCAGGACCTTCTGGCGGTCATTCCCATCCATTCCGATGCGACCGAACTGCCGTTCCAACCTCTCTAGGTCCTGGCGTCCCGTCTGCAATTGGGGGATGGCTGCCGTGAGGTCGCTCAGCGCCCGAACATCTTTCTTGACCTGGTCAACCTTGCCCGGCGCCAGCGATAAGAATTCGGTCTTGACGATCGCAGCCTGCGTGTTCAGGTGGGAAGACATGGGGCCTGACCTTCGGAAATCATCCGTTCCGGCCAGGTTGTCAAACTGGCGCTTTGCGCCGAGTACCGCAGATGCGTCGGACAACAACCGGTCTGCCCTACCGAGCGAGACCTCGATGGTATCCAGTTCAGTACGTGCGCTCACCACACGGGCTTCAATCGCATCGCGGTTGTTCCGGTCGACTGGAACGAGAGGTTGCCCCACCCCTTTTAGCGCAGCTGCTGCCGTGGCGGCCTCGGCGTCCAGTGGATCAAGAATCGCGGTGGCGTTCACCCCGCCCAGGGCAGCGAGTTCTGTGCGGATGCGCCCCGCATTCGTCTGAATGCGTGTCAGCTCCGCGTCCAAGTGGCGCGTTTTGACATTGAAGTGCTCGATCCCGGCAGCGACGCGTTTATTCGCAAATGACTCATAGTCGTTGTACACGAACGCGCCGACACCACCGATCCCCGCCAACACAACGGAGCTGGTCAGCAGAGGTCGGAGCCAATTCCCGCGCGTGACGTAGACCGAGGCCAGCCAGTTTGCCAACCGGGGCGCTCGCGGCGCCTCGAATGTCAGCCGGCGGTCAAAGTACGTGCGCACACCGCTCTCAACGACATCAACTGGGACTTCGACCTGCTGAGAAACGTAGTAATCTGCGATGCGCTTAGCGACTTCCGTTCGACGCGCTGGGACGTCCAAGTGTTCGTCCACGGCCATTTGCGCGTGACGTATGTCGTCGACACACTGCATCGCGATCAACTGTTCTGTGAGCGTGACGTTACCCATGAGTGGCGCCTTTGTTGACCAGGGCGGCAAATCGCTGTTTGCCCTGCTCCGTCGCCGTTGCAATTTCCTGCGCAGCCAGGGTGGATTCTTGGCGCAGCTGCTCGATCAGGTTTTGCGAACTGGATTGGAACTCCACGACCGCGTCAGCCAGAGCGCGCACCGATTCCGCTCGTACAGTGCGGCCGTAACCTGCGCGCATGCCGGCTTCCAGTTGCTTCCCACCAGTCTTGGCCAGCGCCTCCAAGCCCTGGCTAATGCCATCGGTCATCGCATTCATGGCATTGGTTGACTCTGCCAGGCCGGACATCGATGTGAACGAAGCGGCCAGGCCAGTGAACACGACTTCATTCGTGTTGAAGAACGTGACCGAGCGCTGGTACAGGCGTTCCTTGACAGTATGGGTCTGCTGCAGCCTGGCAAACACCAGCTCCGCGCTGTTATATGAGGTCTTCAAATCGTCGGCCAGGTCCTTGACGATCTGATAGGCCTTGTCTTCAACCTGGACGGCTCGGACGGCTTCGTCCCGCGCGAGTTCCAGCCGTACACGCGTAGGCTCATCCAGCCCCTCCTTCTCCACTTCCATACTGGCCGCCGACAAGGCTGCCTTACGCTGATTCAATGCCTGAGTCGCGATGAGGAGTACGTCTTGTGCATCGACTTCCGCTGCCTTGAGCGCCAGGCGAAAATCTTGATACGCAGTCAGCACCGTCGACTCGCGCTGGATCTGGTCGTCGGCGGCCTTTGCCACCGCCAGATAGGCGCTCTTGATGGTGTCGAAACGATCTGGAATGGAGCCCCGGCGGAAGTTCATCCACGCCAGCTGGAGCTTCTCGCCCATGTCCAACTTGCCGTCTTCCATCCAACCGGCCATCTGCGCCGCGTCCTCGCGGATCGAGGTAAAGCCACCTGCGATGTCAGCATAACGCGCCGAGATATCCATTCCGCCAATCTGCTCCCGGACCGCTGCATTGAATGTCGAGGCGTACTGCAACGTCGCAGCAATCGACATCACGCGCGTTGCGTCGTATTGCTGCACCATGTCCAACAGCGGCAGCACGGGCGTAGGTTCGCGTTCTGCCAGGTTCAATCCAATCGAGCGCAACGCCTTGACGGCGCGGTCCAGATAATTCGTGACGTTCAACTCAAGCTCCTATCGTATGTTCAGTGGGGTCTTGCGGCCACTAGTGGCGATGTTCATCGTACTTCGCTAGAGCCTGGTCGCAAGTTAATCATTGCGCATTGGCAGCAGTATCCTCAGAGGGTCTTTTCGCCTCTTCCATCAAGCGATCCTGAACGGCCTGCATGTTCTTACTGACACCTGTGGAATAGGTAGGCCAGGGCACAAAGGGCTCTCCAATCGGGTGCCCCATAAACAGGTTATGAGGACAGCGGTAAGTGATTTCGCCCCCTTCCCTCTTTAACAGCACATATGGGTAGTCGCACTGGATGTCTGACTGTTTATAGATCACGTCGGCAGCGATACCTGCATTGAGGCGATCTTGCCAGAACAAATAATGATCGAAGCCGGTCCAGCCAAGATAGAGGCCGCAGACGCTGACGAGCAGCCAGGCGGTCGACCAGTTGGCACTCAATGCCTTCTCATCGACGCCACGGTATGTTCTCCACAAGTGGTGAACACCGACAAAACACATGCCTACACCGCCAACAGCCATCAGGATAGGCGACCAATTTGTGTCCCCGTCGCTCCAGGAGCGCGCAAGTATCGCGGACATAAAACCGGCGTCAATCAGCAAGAGGCACAGTACGCCAGCAACATCCACTGCATCTTGTCTTTGTTCGAGTGCCACCGCAGAGCGGATGCGCTTGAACAAAAACGCTATCGGAATAAAGGTCGCCACAATCAAGGCAAACAAAAAGGTCATAAGCATTCCAATGAAAAGTTCTATTTCAGGGCCTTGCCAAGCGCCCCCAACGAAGACTTCTCTTCATTGGGGGCGCTGAGCAAATGCCGATGCTACCGTTATTACAATGGCGAGCAATTAGTTGCTCGGACGTTACATTAGCCGATTTGTTAGATGGTTGAATATCTTCCATCCATATTGGTCGGCCAATAGGTTGGCTTGCTCGATTGCATGCTTAGGTTGCCCAAAGTCCCCCACACACTCGATCCCACCTTCGATTGCGCGAACGAATATTGAGAAGTACACCGGGTCACCGTTTTCAATATTGTGTGCTCCGTTGCCGTCGGGACTGATGCCATGAATCTCAATGGCATCAAAGAGTTTTCCGCCATCGAATATGACAGTATCGGGATAGAAGTCGAAAAGGTCCTGATAGTCGAGGCGGTGCGCTAAACACTGAAGCTCAGACCAGGCTTCCAACGCTTGATCTGATACAAGCTGGGGCTGATTTGTAGGCTGCGCGTGCTCTTGCTGTGTGGGGAGGATTCGCGCCAATGCGGCTGCAAGTTGCATTTGGATGCTCCTTAGAATGCGGAGCACTCCCTTGCGGAACTGCATCCGCAAGGTTGAGGGGATTTGAAACTAGTGCCAGAGACTGGTGGGTGAATTCAGGAGTCGCAACTATGCACTTAGGTAAAGTGCGTAGTCGGAAGCAAGAGGAATAGGTAGCCGGCTCGATAAAATTATCACCGGGATGCCGCGCAGCGACGGCTCGATTATAGCAGAGGTGTGCTCCCGCCAAAGCGTTTGCGTAGCACGGCGTCAGACGCACTTTCACCGGTGAAAGTGCACACCCGCCTTAAGCGATCAAACAACAACAATTATCGACTTCGGGCACAAAACCCTCGAATTGGATTGCCCCACGCCACTTTCACCGGTGAAAGTGGCGTCCACGAATTTGCAGGTGTGCGGGACAGGTGCAGCACTCCTGACATTCAGCGAACACTTAACGTCGGACGGATCTTACTTTCACCGGTGAAAGTACATCGGCTTAGCACGGGCGAACCAACAGCAAACGCCACTGGCGACGCGCCCTCGAAAACCTTGGCAACCCGTCGCAACTTTCACCGGTGAAAGTACGCCCCGCACCCTCGATTACCAGTAACGAATCAGGCAATGCCAATTATGGACCGCGGACTCAAAACCATTCGAGTTTGATTGCCCCGTTCCACTTTCACCGGTGAAAGTGGCTCTCACAAACCGCCTGGCGCGTGAGAGCTAAAGCATTCCTAAATGCATAGCAAAAGCTCTGTCTAGGACGCGTAGCACTTTCACCGGTGAAAGTCGTTTTAGGACTGTCTATGAAACGCGGTTGGGTAATCTCATATCCTGCTCATCAGCCTAATAGCAGAATCGGTCTCGAGAACTTTCACCGGTGAAAGCTGACCTCCTAAAGTGAGCGGTTCGCCACTCGTGGGGATGAGTGAGCGCAGCAATTATGGATCGCCCGCTTGCAAGTTCCACACGGCAGTAAGGATTCGGATCGCATGGGGCAGCTATTTCGAATTGAGACCTCTCCGATGTCCGCCGCGTCTGGGACTTACCTCTACAGGACTGGATTCATGACTCTCTCTCTACAAAAGGGCACGTACGTTTCAAAAGACTGAGTTGCGAATACGAGTGTTTGTGTGAGACTTCTCAACAAATATTTAATATAAATATTGATTCAATTTTAAACTGAGATTATGATTGCAAAAAATCTCGTCGTAGGTGACGTTTTCACCGGTGAAAGTTAGGAGAAACAATGGCCGCAAAGATCGTTGTAGTGTTTAACCAAAAAGGCGGTTGCGCCAAGACCATGACCTCGATGCAAATCGGGGGCACGTGGGGGTTGATGGGTAAGCGGGTGTTGATCGTCGATATGGACCCGCAAAACACTGCGAAGCTGTGGGAGCTTCAGGCTGATCCATCGACACCATTCCCGGCAGAGGTCGTTTCACTGGCCCCATTGGGCAGCCTATTCATGGACCGAATTCAGTCCTTGGTGGACAACTTCGATGTGATCATTATTGATTGCCCGCCAGCGATTGAATCGCAAGTACCATGGTCGGCGTTACTGATCGCGGACTTCGCAATCATTCCCGTCATTCCAGTAATGGACAACGTGTGGGCCTCAAAGCAAGCAGAACAGATGGTATTACAGGCGCGGGCAGATCGTGAGAAGAGCGGTTTGATCGATCCACTGAACGCAGCGTATCTTCTCAGCGTCGTCCGCAAGGGCAAAGTATTCGATGTTTGCCTCGACACGCTGGTGAAGGGTACGCAACTGCCTATTTTGAAATCGAAAGTGGGTATGCGGAATGCATATCCTGAAAGCCAATTGTTCGGATGCTCGGTAGGCGCGTTCGGTGCATCGGTTGCTACAACTGAAATCAACGCCGTCGCGCAGGAGCTCGCAAAGCAAATTGGGCTGACCCTGAATGTGAAAGGACAAGGTAAAAAATGACGATCAAGAAAAAAGACATGGCAAGCCGAGCCGCGGCTGCGGCAGCGGCCACACCTGCGCTAAGTGATCGCTTCGCCCATGCCCGTGCTCATGCCCCACACAACCCAGCGGCGGTTGATCGCGAGGTGGTCGCCCCTATACCGGTGATCCCGGAAGCGACCCCGCCGGCACAGGCGCATGTGTCTTTCACTGAAAAAACGGACGGTTCGCTGAAATTAGTGGATCTCGATCAGATCGTTGAGAATCCATTCAACGCACGCAGGGTCTACCTGCCGACTCGAATCGCAGAACTTGCGGCGAGTATCGGGACTCATGGTCAAGACATCCCTGGTATCGCAACCATCCGGAACGGAAAATACGTCCTGGCGGCAGGCCACTATCGCTTTAAGGCGCTCAGCCGCATCAACAAGCCAATGCTGTTGCTTATCAAGCCGGGGTTGACTGATCGCCAACTCTACGAGATCAGCTATCGAGAGAATCAAGAACGGGAAGATCAAACGACGCTGGACAATGCTCTGTCCTGGCGCGATCTGCTCGACAGGGGCATATATACGTCAGAAACCGATCTCGCCACGGCAACCAATATTTCGCTGCCATCGATCAATAAGACGATGGCTACTTTGAATCTGAAGGAGGAGGTGCTCTCGATCGTACGTGAACATCCTGCCGACTTTGGCATCAGCATCATTTACGAACTCGTGTTGCTGCAAGATGTTGCGGACATTGAAGTTGTCGTTGACGCTGCAAACGGTAGCCGCGAAGGCCGGCTTTCGCGGGACGGAATTACAGAGATCCGCAAAAAGCTTGAAGTTCCGAAGCCAGGTCGCAGGCCTAAGCAAACGTCTCGGATCTACAAAATTCAGCAGGAGGGAAGGGCGATCGGTTCGATGAAGACCTGGGATTCGGGCAAGGTATCACTCGAAGTGACTCTGTTGGATCCGAACGAACGACACGAGTTGATCACGGAGTTGCAAGCTCGATTCAAGCTCGCCGACTGATTCACAAGCGAGGAGCTGGGCCCCAGCTCCCGTCACCAGCTACTTCACTCACCAGGCAATATTCGCGAAGAGGGCAGGGGGCTATCTATTTGCCGCCGAAAAGGTTCAGGCTTGCGTCCCCTTCGGCCGCCTTCGATGCTTTATGAACCTGCAACGCGACAAACGAACCAAAGCTAATGGAGACAGCTTCGTTTTCAAGGTGATTCGGAAGATCGCCAATAGCCACGTCAATGCGCTTTGCGATCAGTTTTGAGGTCGGCAGCTTGCAGAACTCGAAAACAAGTCTCTCTTGGATGGATGGATCGAATGCTCGATATGCTTCCCAGCCAAGTGCCGATTCCTTCTTCTGTTTGGCAGTGAATTCCTTCTCGGCACTTTTCTCTCGGCGAACCTTTATCTGTTCGGTCATCGCCGAGAACTCGGTCTTCGCGGCCTGTTGTAGGCTTATCTGTTGATCGAGTGATCCAATCAGATATCCTTCCCGCAAAGCCTTCATGAAGTAGCCTCCGGCGCGAAGTCGCACTTTGCCAGCTGTGGCCTGGTGCCGCGTGTACTCGATCGCCTGTTGAATTCGTTCGTCGGTATAGGTCAACCGATTCTTGATGATCTCATCGAACTCGGATTGATTCAGAGCGAATTCATTTCGAAGGGTTTCATAAGTGTTTCGCAGGATGACAAGGGCGGTTTTTTGTTCATCAGAGTGTTGGCCGCCCTTCCATTTGAATCGGACACTGCCTACCTTCTTTGAGCCTGGGACGTTTTGCATGAGCATGGAAATGTCCAAGCCAGTTACATCACTAATTTCGGTGACAGCGACTTCAAGCACCTTGTTGCGGAAGTGCTTAAACAAATTGTAGGTCTGTTTCTTGTCGCACTCGAGCCAAACTCGTAGCGCATCGACCTCAAACCACGGGGTAATCCCGTCTTCCATATACGGTTGTAGACGGTCGTAGAGGATCTTTGAGTAAAGCGACTTAAAGTCGTACTTCAGGCTTAGGAAGTGAGTAGCCTCCGGATTTTTGATCGCCTTCTGAAGCCTTTCTGGTAGCTCGAAAATGAACTCTCCACCGGCGATGTAAGCCGGGCCCATGAGAGGGACGGCACCCCATGGAATTGAACTATCCTCTTGAACGTCTGGACCAGTCAGCTCGATTGCCGCCCGCTGGGACTCTCGTATGATTTTCTTTAGGTGACTACGGTTTTCACTTGTCGTGCCAAGGAGCCATTTGAAAAGGCCGAAGTCCACGCGATACTCCGACTTGATTGCCGGATCTGAAGCAACCAGGAAATAGGCAACGTCGACGAGGCGCCGGCCGGATAGACTCAGGTCGACAATTCGAACAAACGCGTTACTGCGGCGAAAGCCCAAAGCATTGGGTGCTTGAGTGACACTTTGTCCCTGAGGGGCGAGGGTGTCGTACAGTACCAGCGCTAGTTGTCGTGAGTCATCCAAGTCCGTTGCTCCTTGCGTTATGGCAGCATACTGCACGGAAAAGGTCAACGTGTCAAAACAACTTTGGTGACCTTAGAGATTCGATTTCGGAAGGTGCTCGGCGACGTTATCCCCAGTTGGAGAGGTCGAGTAAGTCTTCTTTTAAAAACTAAGCTAACTAACAAGCGGATCGAGATCCTATAAAATTCAATGAGTTAGCTAAGAAAGGTCTTAAATCTGCTTGGCAAGGTCACCGAATTTGTAGGGGAAAGTCAGCATTACGAATCTCAAGGTCACCAAAATTGTAGGCACGTTTGTGGCTGAGGGTGGCAAGGTCACAAAAAATGTATCTCAAGGTCACCGGAATTGTAAATTGCGGAGATCATTCGTTCCGTCCATCCTCTTGATCGATGAATTGCTGCAGAGCAGAACAATTTCGGTGACCTTGAACGCGCTGGAGTTCGGTTATCCACCGCTTGAGGGTGGGTAGTAGGTTGTTTTATATAACTAAACCTACTTACTAAGCGATACACCAAAACCTTTAAAATCAACACGTTACAGTTAGAAAGTCATAATTAGGTTGAGCAAGGTCACCGGAATTGTAGGACAAGGTCATTTCCAGGCCAGTAAAGGTCACCGTTTTTGTAGATCCTGGAATCCCGGCGAATACGTATGGTCACCAAGTGTGTAGGGCAAGGTCACTGAGTTTGTGAGGTTATTCACAGGCTGGATATGCTCAACAATTTGGCAAAGGTCACCAAATTTGTAGGCGAGTGTGGATTGAACTGTTGTCATGTCGTTCATTTTGCAGAAACTCTGGCGTCTGACGCTCTGTAAGGTCACCAAAATTGTAGGCAAGACCGTCGGCGGCTCCCTCATACACTACTTAATCATGCCGTTTCAGCGGGAAAGGTCACCGAAATTGTAGGCGATTGGCCCGGTGCTGGGCGCGCTAACAGTGTAAAGGTCACTGAAATTGTAGTCGGTTTGGTTCGACGACGAATGCTGTCGAGAATTCGAAACGACTCCTACAAATTTGGTGACTTTGCTTTGCAAGCGTAGAGAGAATGCAGCTCTGGGCGTGGGCCCAGCGTTTGCTAACCTCGTGACGCCCAAGCCAAACGTGCAGCAGATCGAGAATCAGGCCAACGAAAAGGTCACCAAAAATGTAGTGAAGGGGTGAGTACCTACTTAGCCAAAATGTTTCGGACTGGGGTTCGAGTAGTAAAGAGGTGAGTGCGGTGCCGAAGGCTATGCCAGGTGAGCAAGGGTGCTGCGGATGGCATCCAATGTTTGATGAGGCTCATTGGTGAGAACCTGCTTATAGGTTAAAGAAAGAATACGGGCCGCATCGTGGGCAGAAATCGGAACCAGGACGACACCGCGTCCTTTTTGGAAGAGCCGGGCAAGAAACGACTTGTTTGCCTGGCGCTCGAGGTGCAACGCCTTGTCATGCTTTACCCCGTGTCCTTCAAACTTGACGTCTTGTGCAGATCCTTCGAAGAAGGCAAGCAACTGGTAAAGCTCGCCAGGCATCAACTGCAGGATGATCTTGTTTTTCCAATCGTACGTACGTTGTCCGTTCGAGCCGAGAGCAATCGCGCCCTCGATGTTGATGGTGTGTTGACCGTCCTGTCGCGTCGTTCCTTCGGCAAAACATAAGGCCGCCGACTTCCCGAATACTTTGAATGAAAAGTAGGGCGGGGGGGCCGGCGTTGTCGCGCGTGATGACTGTGCTGCCTGCCAGGGAAGGGCTGGGAGGCCGAGCGACCGGAGATAAATCACCGACTCGTTCTTTTGGGACGAATTGAGCCGAAGGGCGTGAAGGGCCTTGAACAACATCAGTTGTTCGCGCCGCGCGATCGGCAGAAGAATATTGAGCGGCGCCTCCAGTCCAACGCTCTCAAGCGTCGACCTCACCGACGGCGACAGGCTTCGCACCACCAGCTCAAGCGCGAGCTTCTGTCCTGGCAGGTCGCTAAACAGGGCCAGGTCCTGGGCAAACTGTTGGAAGGCGCCGGCGTCGACCAGCGCCTGCACCTGGCCGCGATCCAGGCAGGGAAGGGCGGCGGCGGCCAGCACGCGATTGATGTCAGCGAGGTTCATTTTTCATGGCTTTCTGTTTGAGTCGGTACGCGTCCACCGACCGAGGCAGAGCCAGGCCAAGATACTCGACCAATTCGGCGACGGTGTCCTTGTCGTATTCTTCCACTGCGAACGTGTTGCGCAAGGTGCGGCCGCCCGATCGGATCACAGGCAGGTCCGCGCGCTCAAAGGTTTTTCGAACCTGGCGGTATACCGTGGTGCGGTCAATCGCGTCGCCGCGGAAATTCGCCGGGAAGACCAACGTTCCCAGGAGCGGCATGCGCCGACGCTCCTCGATCCATTCGAGCAGCTCGTCGACGGCGTCAGCGCGCACGAAAGCCTCATGCGCATAGCTCGAGTCGTGCTTGCCCTGGGGAGTGATGGCGAGGCGAAGTGATCCATCGAGTCCACGCTGCCGGCCGACCTCGGACATCTGCAGGCCAACGACCTCCGCTACCTTCAGGCCTGCGTTGAGCATCACCAGCTGCATGGCGCGATTGCGTCGGTCCTTCCAGGTGCCGGTGCGATCAGGCAAAGCGTCGACGAACCTCTGCTGCTCGGCCTCGGTCAAAGCATCCATCTCTCCGTCTTTGCCTAGCCGATGCCCGCCGGCCCTGTCATCGCGCAGCGCTATCTGGGCTGGGTTGGGATGGATGCCGATATGCTCGAAACATCGATCGATCAGGCGCACGTACCGGTGAGCGATACGGCTCTTGATTTCAAACTGGCCTTCGTCCCCACGCTTGTCGAGAAACGCATACAATGCCTGGCCGTCCAAGGTCGACATAGTGAGACCGCGGCTCTTCAACCAGGTCGCGAATTTTTGGAACATGAACGAATACACCGCGACGGATTGGTCGGAAAGGGGAGGGAGGTCAGCATCTTCTTTCCGCGGGCGTTTGCTGGTGGCCAGGAACTCTGGCGATCGGATGAACACCTCAAAAGCGGCAACAGGGTCGCTATCCCATTCAGCAATTTTCGACATCTTCGCTCCTCAAAAACACAGTTGCTATTATATCATTTTACAACAAACGACGAATATAGCCGGTTGACCCCAAGGGGAAACTCGACCGCCTCGGACTCCGGCCGGCCCGGGGGAGGGGGTCTCTCTGCTCTCTCTTTGCTCTTTATGTTCTTTTAGCTCTCTTAGCACCGCGCCGGCGGGGCGGCCAGGGTCATCGGTCGTCGAGTAGCCCGGGACGGGTGAGCTTGCCTATGTTGTCAATTCCTTCTATCGTGGTTTGTTGCAATATATAATTGTGGCAACCATCTTTGACCAGGCAAGTGCGTTATTTGCGGGAGGCGGGCCCAGTTTGGGTGAAGGCTCTCGCGTCCAGGGCGAGAGTGGCGACGAATTATTCGCAATATTTGCCATTGCTGAGGACAACGCTAGGAGCCGTATGGGTCGTCCAGGGCGACGCACAGAGCCGCATGCGAGCTACGACACACAGTTGATTTGAAAACGGGTTTTGGGAAGCGCCATCGGATTGGCGCACCGATATCACGCAACCAGTTGCGATAATATCGATGCCGCTAGACAACCCCAACCAGCTGGGGTACATTACGCCTGTCGAACCTTCGGCAATCCTACGCTTTCCACACTCGGCCTTTAACCAGCACACCTGGTTAGCGGCGCCGCCCGCAGCTCAGATTTCTCAACCCGCATCGCGGAAAAATCTGGAGCTCCTCATGAAAAACGCAAGCAACGCAATCCTGACCAAAGCAGCAACAGCTGCTCACACGGCAATCCTGAAGCAACCGAATGGCACGCAAAGTTATTCGCAGTATCCGGTCCACGCGGCCGAGTTCTGGGAAACCGTGTTCAAGGCGGCTCAAAACACGAAGTCAGCACAGCAAGTGCTGAATGAACTGGAAAACATCGAGGCCGAACCTTGCATCGAGAACGAGCGCGTGTTCCGCAACGTGCGCACGGCCCGCTCGATGGCAAAGATGGCTTTGCTGAACTAAAGTCAGTGCTTCGTCAGCGCTAGACTGGTGGTGACAAGACCCTGGGCCCCCAGAGTCTTGTCGGCCATCGCCATGCAGAGGTTCGCACCCTCGACCCACAGTTCCGCCTTAACGCGTGGATTCTGCTCCCTTATTGCGTCACTCACTACTGCGACCACTTGCTCGTCGCTCGCTGCCGGCATGCCATGCACACCACCCACTTGCTGCAGCCAGGCGGAGTATTCGTTCTCTGCCCAGTCGTTTTGATCCTTGCTACGCATTGATGCCTTTCAAGTTGAGAATAGGGCGATTGTAAGCACCGAAAGTCAGGCTGCAAGTTATTTCCTACCTGGATAGTCCTTCGCTGATCGAAGCACTATCCCTCTTTACGGGCCCCCATTTCTTCCGCCGCTCCGCGGCAAAAAAATGGAGGTGTTATGCCACCCGCAACTTTCCGAATACAGATCGACTCAAGGCAGTACGATCTGCCTGGAATTCACTCAACAAGCAGCATCGAACAACTCGCAAATCAGGACCAACAACAATACACTCCTCCCTGCTACAACGAACTTGCCTTCCGCCTGGCCAAACCCACGCCAGCCCCCCCTCCACTCCGCAAACCCCGACGGATCTACTCCAAACAGGATCAAATGGACCTGTGGCCATCTGGCCGTCCAGTCAATGGCGTGCCGGTGCGCTGGCCACACCCAAAGGACTTCCGCAAAGGCGTCTTTGTGCCCGAACCTGTTCCTGTGGCGCCAGAACCTGAATATGAGTTAGACGCCGAACCGGACGTCGACGAGGCTGTTGATGCCGGACCTTTTCCCGCTGTGGACCTGCAAAACGAAGATGAACTGGACCTCAAGTTGGCCAAGTTGATGTTCAACCGCTTCGTCTACGACATTGGCTACAAGGGATTCGCCGGCGTCACACTTCCAACGAAGGTGCAGTTGTTCCGGAAAGCAGTCCCAGAGCAGCGGCGCAAGGTGATGCGCACGCTGGACATGGTCAACGCCATCATCTGGATGTACTCTCTGCACCCGCAGGAAGTTCAGATCAGCAGCGAATGGGTTTGCGACATGATGGAAATCGACATCCACGTCGTCCGCAGTATCGTCGCTCGGAACTGTCGCGACATGATCAAGAAGACCATACAGCTCCTGTTCCAGGACAACAAGGCTTCCGGCCAGGTGTACTTAGATAAAGTCTCGGATTTCGTCAACGTCACCGGCTGGTCTTTCGACTAGCCTTCTAAAGAGCCCCACACTTTCGAGTGTGGGCCCTTTCCTTCCTGACCCTTCACGTTCTGTCCTGCCGCCGCAGCACAGAGCTTGGCTCCTCCATTTCATACGCCGCACCGCGGCAAAGGAGTGAACCACCATGAAAATCATGCACGCATCAGACCTCCACTATTCACCAACCAACCTGGTCGAAGCAGACCGTTGCTTCGGCTTTGCTGTAGAAGAGGGCATCAGGCGCAACGTTGAAGCAGCAATTATCTCTGGCGACAGCACGGATCATCGTCTGGAAGCCCATTCACCGGCATTTCTGGCCTTGGCCAAGAGGCTGAAGCAGCTGGCAGACCATTGCCCGGTCCTCCTGATCCAAGGGACGTTTTTCCATGAGCCGGCCGGCATGCTGCACATCTTGGGCATGATCGGCGCCAAGCACCCGATCGTCGTTTCGGACCGCATCGAGATGATCGGCCTGCAGCATGGGCAATGGGGTACTTTCGATCCGCACAACACGGGATACGACCTGGTCGTCACCTGCGTCCCCACGGTGAACAAGGCCGACCTGGCGCTGCAAGTTGGCGCGGAGAATGCCAATGAGGCGATGGGAGAACATCTCGCTGTTTTGTTGGCGTCGTTCGGCCCCGCCAATGATCGCCTGCGCGCCCAGGGCGTGCCGACGGTACTTGTCACGCACGGTACGATTGACGGCTCAATGACTGAAGCAGGGGTGCCGATGGTTGGCCAAGACCATGAGTTCACCGCCGGCTCTCTGTTTTCAGCTGGCACGTCGGCCGTCATGCTTGGCCACATCCACAAGCACCAGGCGTGGGAACGCAATCACCATAACGTGGAGCAGCGGGCTGCCTATCCGGGGTCCGTTGGGCGTTTTCACTATGGCGAAATTGGGGAAAAGTACTTCCTGCTCTGGGATGTTGAAGCTTCGACCGCATCCATCGAACCAATCGCAACTCCGTCCCGACGGATGATCGATATTGCGTTTGACGGAGCCCCAGATCTCGCGCAGCTGGCGGAAGTCATCGAGCAATGCGAAGGCGCCTACGTGCGGGTGCGCTACTCGGTCGACGAGGAGTATGCCAAGACCGTTGATCGTAACGGTATCAAGGACCTTCTCCAGCGTGCAGCAGAGCTGAAGATCGAGGGCAATGTCCTGCCTATTCAACGACAACGTTGCGCCGGCATATCGGCATTGCCGGCCTTGGAAGAGCGTTTCGTGAAATGGGCAGAGCATACGCAGACTCCGATCGAGGGTCTCCTCGATCGCTTGGCCACTTTGCGCTCACAAGATCCCGTCGACATCGTGACGGCATTCCGTAGGCGCCTCGGTGCATTGACGGCACAGGCGAAGGATCAATCGTTGCCAACGGCGCCGAAACAAAGCCTGGCCAGTATGGCCATTTGACCAACCACGCCCTATGCCATCCGGTATAGGGCAATTCTTTACAAGGAAACTTATGAAAGTCGTTCAGATCACCATCGTATCCGTACTGTTTGCCCTGGCCGCCGGCCAGGCTGCAGCAGCTGCACCGACCACGTGCCCTAACTTTGAAGTAGGCTTTTCGCCAGAAGGCAGTGCTGAGGCATTGGTGCTGAAAACGATCAGGAGCGCAAGGCAGGATATCAAAATCCTGGCTTATAGCTTCACCGCCAAAGAGGTTGTGAAAGAACTGATCGATGCGCGGCGCCGCAACGTCAACGTCGCCATCGTCGCCGATGCGAGCAACCTTTCTAGTCGATATAGCGTGGCAGCGCTGTCGGCCCTGTCGTCGGCAGGCGCCTCTGTTCGCACGATCGACAAGTTCGCCATCCACCACGACAAAGCAATTTTGGTAGACGGGCAACACGTCGAGTTCGGTTCGTACAACTTCAGTGCGGCCGCAGCCACTAAAAACTCCGAAAATGCCAATGTCTGCTGGCACTCGCCTTCGGTCGCCGCAAAGTATCTCGAACACTGGCAGTCGCGTTGGAACTTGGGCACTACCTTCCAACCGCGCTACTAAACAACTCACGCGCTCTTCGACACAACAGGTCAAGAGCGCGTGAAGCTTCTTGGCGGGTCCACATAAGTCCGGTATCATCGGACTGTCGATCTCTCGGCAAATCCCACCTCTCGCTTTCTCATGCACTGGCATCAGAAAGCCGACCAATCGGCTACTCCATTCAATCACCGCGATGCGGAATGGAGTTCATATGAAACCAATCAAGATTACGCTGACAGGTTTTGTTGGCATAAAAAAAGGACTCGGTCGTGACACGTTCACGTTCGACTTCAGCTCAATCCCCGACGAGCACCAGCTGGTGGCCATCGTCGGTATCAACGGGAAGGGGAAGACCACGATCCTGGACAACATGCACCCGTACCGACTCATGCCATCTCGGTCGACCACGCTAGGCCCAGGCGGGTTCTCGTACTGGGACCACCTGTGCTCACCCAATGCAGAGAAGATCCTCGATTGGGAGCACGCCGGCGCGCACTACCGTTCGGAGTTCAGCTTTAAACTCCGCGGCACCACAAAGAAGGCGGACTACTACCTGTTCCAGAAGCAAAACGGGAACGGTGAATGGGAGCCTGTCCAGACCGTCGAAGGAACTTTGTCAGATGGCAAGGCAGACACTTATGATCGCTGTTTGGATGCGATTCTCGGTGTCCCGGAGCGCTTCTTTACATCACAGTTTTCTGCGCAGCGTCGTCGGGCTCTAGTCGAGTACGGCACATCTGAAATCAAGGCGCTGTTGGCCTCGATCCTCAACCTGGGGCAGTATAGGACTTTGGCCGCCAACGCGAACAAGGTGGGGAAATTGTTTCAGTCGGAACTTGAAGGGCTGCAAGAGCAGTTAGCCCTTGGGCGCCTTGCAAAGGAGTCCATCACTTCCGCCAAGGAGTCGATGACTGCGCTTGAGGTTCAAGCACAGCAAGAACGGGCGCGTCGGATCGCTATCGAACAGGATCTGCATGCTGCCAATTTGGTCAAAGCCACGTTAGATGCTCGGAACGAATCGCTCGTCAAGGAAGTCGAAGAGCGCACATTTCTTCAGCGCCAGATGGAGCAGGCTTCGGCAGACCATCGCCGTTTCGTCGCGAAACATCAGCAGCTGCTCAACGAAACGACCTGCTCGCATCAAGCCGAACTAGTTCGGTTGGATGATGAGTCGAAACGTATCAACCGCCGGCTCGAGCAGTTGGCCCAGGAGCGCGATCGAGCAGCCACCATGGTCGACGACGAATCGACAGTTTTACGTGCGATAGCTGCTCTGCCAGAGCAGCGCGTCGCACTCAGCGCAATCGAGTCGCAAATCGCGGCAAGTCACGCACAAGTGGCAGCCATGCGCCCGGTTCACAATGAACTGCGGCAATTGGTAACCCACCGCGCGACGCTTCAAACCAGTGGCCAAGCCAAGGCAATTACCATCAAGTCGCTGCAGGAGACACACTCCTTGGTGAATGCGGTTCCTTGCCACGGGTCAGAAATGCAGCGATCCTGTCCCTTACTCGAGCACGCCAGGCGGGCAGGAGCGCAACTGGTAACCGAAGAGTTGGAGATCTCTGAACTCCGCAAGGGTTACGGGTCCTTGAACCAGCAGGTTCAGGCACTGGAGCAGCAACTTGCTTCGGCAGGCAACGTAGAGAAAGTGATCGAACAGCTTACAATTCAGCGCAAAACGCTGGCTGAAGGCATCGAGAAGCTCGCTCTCACTGCCTCCAGGCAGGAGCTGATCGTACAAGCAAAAGCACGCATTCCAGAAATCGGAAAGGAGCTTGAACAGTTGCAGCTTCGCTTGCGCGAAATTGAAGAACGCCGTCAGCATTTGAAACACGAAACGGCCAATGCAAAGACTCAAGCGGACGAAGTCTTACGTGTCACCGAGGTTGAGTACTGCTCCCGAAGCCAGACTTTGCAGGATCGCCTTAACAAGCTTTCTCATGGCATTTCCGAAGGCGAGTTCAAGGCGGCAGTTGAAGCCATCAACAGTGCATCGAAACAGCTTGAGAACTGCGAAAAGCAAATGGCGGCAATCGGGTCAACCAAAGTGACGTTGCTCGCCAAGATCGAGGTCCATACCGACACCTTGATGCGAACAAGAGAAATCGAAATGATGGCCAATCTGCTGTCTGACGAAATCGCCAAGTTCAAGCTGCTGGAAAAGGGCCTGGGCAACGATGGACTCATTGCCTTGTCGATCGATGACGCCGGCCCGGAGATCTCAAGTCTTTGCAACGATCTGCTGCAGTCGGACTTCGATAACCGATTCACAGTCCGACTGGACACTCAACGTGAAACCCTCGCCGGCGACACGCGTGAAACGTTCGCAATCAAAGTATTCGATAGTCGCGGTGGCGAACCAACGTCCCTCGACGACATGTCTGGTGGTGAACAGGTTTGGGTCAACGAATGCTTGACGAGAGCGATTGCGCTGCATGTCAGTCAGTCCAATGGTATGCAGTATCACACCTTGTTCACGGACGAAGCTGACGGTGCGCTCGATCCAGAGCGAAAGCGGCAATTCATGCAAATGAAAAGAGCGGTCCTCGGGAAAGGAGGCTACGGCCGGGAGTACTTCATCTCACAAACACCGGAGCTTTGGGAGTTTGCGGATCACGTAATCGATGTTGGCAAACTCTGACCTTTCGACAATTCACTACCTGGCGCGCGAGCGTCGGGTAGTGAAGCCTTTTCCATAATCCCCGCGCCGCGTCCTGCAATTGATCGGCAGCCCCATGATCTATTTGTACCGGCTTCACAAACAGATTGACTTCCGCTATGATCGGGGTGTCGGTACACCGGCATCTACAATCCCCGCCTTACTCCCTTAGCTTCCCGATAACGAATTCGGAAAGCTTGGCCCAAGCTCTTGATTCCTCCTTGCCGTTCCGCGGCAAATCATTCTCATCCTCTTCTGCAGGGTTCACCGTGTTCGACGCTCTCAGCGCCGAGCGATTTGACCACCTGCAGTTCATCACCCGAAAGGAATCAGCATGGCTTCAGTCAACAAAGTAATCATCGTAGGGAATTTGGGCCGCGATCCCGAGGTCCGCTATATGCCAAGCGGCGACGCCATCGCCAACATTGCAGTGGCCACCAGCTACCGTTCGAAGGATCGCAACACCGGCGAGCAGAAGGAGCTCACCGAGTGGCATCGGATCTCGTTCTTCGGCCGCCTGGCTGAGATCGTAAGCCAATACCTGAAGAAAGGATCTTCGGTCTACGTGGAAGGGCGCCTGCAAACTCGAAAATATACGGACAAGGACGGCATCGAGAAATACGCCACTGATATCATTGCGGAGAACTTGCAAATGCTTGGCGGGCGCGGCAACGAAGGCGGTGCCAATGACGCCGGCGAAGACGCAGGTTATGACACGCCACAAGCTCGTCCTGCGCCACGACCTGCATCAGCTCCACGTCCAGCAGCGCAACCAACTCCACCAGCACGATCGCAAGGAGGCGGTGCTGGTGGGCCTCCGCCGAACCCAGGACCTCGTCCATCGCAGCAATACGCCGGCATGGATGACGATTTCGACATCCCTTTTTAGGGCCGGCGCAGATTCTCTCAACTACTACAACGAGTACTAATCAATCCAAATGCTGCCCGCCTGGGCAGCACAAGGATTCACACCGGTTTCCTTGAGCAGAGCTCAAGAAAGCCTCATACCGAGCGCTTTGCCCATTTCTAACGCCGACTTTCGGCAAGGAGGCAAAAATGCTTGATTTCTCTAAAATTGAATGGCCCAAGGCGCTCGTTGCTCTGGGCGTTCCCGAAGATTTTCTGCGCAAGAAGGCTGGACCGTGCCCGATTTGTGGGGGCAAAGACCGCTTCAGATTCGATGAAAAACAAGGGGCAGGTACCTGGTATTGCCAGCATTGTGGCCCAGGTAACGGCTATTCATTAATTCAAAAGGTAACCGGTAAATCGAGCTTCACAGTGTTGCGAGAGCTGGAAGAATTCGATCCCACTGCCGTAATCAAGGAACCTATCGTCGGCAGGCCCATTCAATTGGCCGACGTCGAACTGACCGAAGAGGAGATAGCGAAGAACAAGCCAAAGTTGGACTGGGCTTGGTCGACAGCAAGAGCTCGAACGGGCCAGGATCCAGTGACCAGGTACCTTGGGAACCGCGTTCCAAAATTCGACAGCCAACACCTGAGCAATTCGATCCGCGTTCACCCTGGGATGAAGTATTACGAGTTCGTGGACGATAAGGCGGTTTGCAAAGGCAAGTTTTGGGTCATGCTGGCTCGGATCGTTGATGGTAAAGGGACCCCGGTCAATCTGCACCGGACGTTTCTCACCAAGGACGGATTCAAAGCACCAGTGGATATGCCAAAGAAGATGATGGGAGGAGTGCGCAAACTTCGCGGTGCAGCCATTCGACTGAACGCAGTGCCCGAATCCCGAGTGCTGGCGGCTGTCGAGGGAATCGAAACCGGCGTAGCAGTTCTCACCGGTTACCAAAACCGCGTGAACGTATGGTCTTTCGTCAACGCAGGAAACCTGGCGATCGCTGATGTCCCACGCGACCGATTCGACAAAGTCATCATTTTTGCCGATCACGATCGTGTTGTTCAAACGAAGGTGAAGTACGAATGCCAATGCTGCAAGGACGGACACCGTCCGGGTAAACATCACGCAATGATGGCCAAGGCAAAGCTTGAAGCCGAAGGCTTTGAGGTTGAAGTTAGATTCCCTGAAATTGAGGGACAGGACTACGCTGACGTATGGAACGAGATTTGTAAGAGAGTGGCGGAGACGCTCACCTCGATTGCAAAGCGTCCTGCGCCAACGCTTCAGGCTCGCGGACTGGCTCACGCATGACCAACAAAGCAAACATCGACGCCCCAGTTACATTGGGGTGTCGATATCTTTTCAACCGATCGGTTGCCTTATCGACGCATTCGTGTATGATTACACCGTCGATCTTCGGCACATTCCCCACCTTCTAGTTTTCCATGCACGCCCCGGAAAGCTAATCAGCTACTCCTTTCTTCCAGCCGCATCGCGGTAAAACTAAGGAGTCATCTCATGAAATCCGTTGTGCTTCCACGCAGCGTTTTCGATGCAACCAACGCGGCTATCGGCGTTATCTGCAGTTTGACGTTTTCGCTGACAGCGTGCATCTTCGCGTCTCTATTGAGCGACTATGCCGACCGACCGTCCATCAACTGGATAATGCTGTGTACGGTCTTCAGTATGTCCGTTGGCCCGCTACTCGGATTCACGTATCTTCGGCCGGCTGCGCAATCACTCTTCCTGGGTTTGAGCATGGCGACATGCGTGCTAAGCCTGACGAAGATCTTTATCATCCTGTAATACCGGCCCCTCCGAACAGGATGGGGCTCTCCACTCCTCATTGCTTACCAACGTCCACGCTGGTAAGCCTTCACGGCAACTCCTTTTTTTCAACGTCGCTTTCGCGGCAAAAATCAGGAGCCTCAAAATGGAAATGCAAGACTTTCTCGCAATGGTCAACGACTACGATCTGAGCCCCTTCGACGGCGCTTACTTCGAAGTGAACGGTGAAGTCACCGGTACGTTCGCCGACGACCAACCAGCCCCAGCAACCATGCACTAAGAACCGTTCGGCCCGCAGTCAATCCGAAACTTACCAGGCGACTAAAGCGCCTGGTTATCCAACACTTTGTGCATTCGCGCAGGAGATCAAAAAATGAAGAAGTCCATCGCAACCGTGTTCGCAGCAATCATGATGATGATGTCCACCGCAGCTATGGCTGACATCGCAACTATCACCAAAGTTAACCCTGTCCAGGGCGAACAAATCCAGCAACAACAGGTCTGCAGCCCAACCGGCTTTGTTGGCCAAGTTGAACAGGACCGTAGCACTGCCGGCTCGATCCTCGGCGGCATCACTGGTGCTGTTGTCGGTAGCCATGCAGGCAACGGTAACGGTCGTCTGGCCGCAACCGCTGTAGGCGCCATCATCGGCGCCGTTGCCGGCGACCGCATCGACAATCGCCAGCCAAACATCGCTTCTGTCCAACAACAAAGCTGCCGTCTGGTGTCCACCATTGTGCCGCGCACAGTCGGTTACTTGGTGACCTACGAATTCGGCGGTCGTAAATACCAAAGCATGCTGCCATACGATCCCAGCGAAGGTGGCAACACCGAGCTGCGCGTGACGGTATCGGTTTCGGTAAATCCACGCTGATCCACCGGTCATTGCCGGCGGATCACCTAACGACGACCAGTCGCATCCCGAAAGGGTGCGCTGGTCGTTCGTTGTCCCCGCTTACCCATTGGCGCAATCGGTAAGCTCTGCGCTCCTCTCATTTTTCATCGCCGGCACCCGGCACGAACCAGGAGAGATCATGAACGCAAACAATCAGCCCCACCAATCTGGAATGACCAAGTTCGGCGCATTCCTCATCACGCTGCCATATCTCGCCCTCGCACAGGGAGGGAATTTGGCGCAGTCCTTTCTCAATCGACCTAAGGAACCGCAGGTCAAGCCGAACGCTACGCCAAAAGCAGCTCCGCTGCCTGCGGCGCCTGAACCGAAGGTGATTCACAATCAACGTTTCGAAGCCGCGAATCGCGTCCATAGCGAATCTATTCGAGGAAATAAGGTTTGCTTCTACGAGTACCGAACCGCCGGTCAGATCAAGGCAACTACTCGTGTGAACGGCTTCCTCAAAGAAGTCATTTTCACTCGCGAGGATGCGAACAGCATGTCACTTCCCTTTGTCATCGAGAGTGCTGTTGTATGGATTCATCGACATGGCTTTGAAAAGAAGTCAGTCGCTGAGCAAATCAAGCCCATCACAACTGCGGCAGCACCAAAGTCGACCGTCCCGCAACCTCGGCACACACAGCCGGCAGTGAACGTGTCTCGCACTCAACCCTCCGTGCAGGCGACAAAAGCACCGTCGCGGCAACCGTATGAAGGAGAGATCGTAGGGTTTGGCACAACTACGCGACCTGGGCGCAAGGGCGAGCCTGACTTTGAAACGTACTTCATGACAGTCCGGCACTCGCGTATCGGTGACCGCGAATTCATCGGCGAGCAGCTCGCAGAACTCGTTGACACGCACCAACTCCAGATCGGCCAAGCAATTCGCCTCCATCAGCTTGGCAAGCGGCATTTTCAGGTGATGGTGAATGGCAAACCACAAGACCGGACTCGCAACGAGTACAAAGTCGACATTCTGTAAGACTCCGCACGCCCGTTAGGGCGTGCTTCCCGATCTCCCATCCCAAATGGACGATCCGAACGCCAAATTTCCGTAAGTCGCTTTCGCGGCAACAGTTCTGCACACACTCATCAATCCGGCCATCTGGCCAACAACAACCAGGAGCATTCATCATGAAGAAGAACCAAAACAGCGACCTCTTTACTTTTGTTGCAGGCCTGCTGATTGCAGCGATCCTGGTGACTGGGGGACTTCTGCTGACTAAAGTGCTGTGGCCAATGCTCAAATGGGTGGCCAAGAAAGCATGGGACAAACTGCGTGGTAAAGGAAAGACCGTGCAGGAAGTAGACAACGAAACAGAGCCCGAGTTTGAATCTCTCTTCCAAGGGAACGGCCTTCCGACACCAGATATCTTCAAGGGCAGTCCGAACCTTGCACGTGCACGCGACCTTACCTTCTAAATGAGCGCTACATAAACTGCTCGAACAAAAAACGAAGCGCCCAGCCGGTTAACCGGCCTGGGCGCTTTTTTCATTTCTATGACCACTACGCAAGAAGGCGAACGATTTGCACAACATCAGGACTTGCTAGCGCTGGACAACATAGTTCGACAAAACCAGCGGTGTGGCCAATGGAACGCCTTTGCAGGTTGCCTTACCTGTAGTAGCTCAAACTTGATCTGACAGACGCTGCCAGATCAGCTGCGGTGCGGATTGGCCCGCATCCATATGCGGGACCTTACCTGGCCTTGCGCAATATCGAAAAAGATTGGAAGATGCCACACCACAGCGGACCTGGAAGATGGCCGCCAATCAGTTTGCCATCCTGTTTGGGGAACGTTGCCGCGGAGAAGACGGCAAGAACTGCTGACGCGATGTCAAAATATTGACCATATCATTGCCCCGTCAAGCGGGTCGCATTGCGTGGAAGTACTCGTCGTTCATCCGGACGATCTCGGCGATCGATGGGACATACATGACCTGGTCTTCTCGATTTACCTGTTTCGATTCGCTAATAGATTGTCGTAGTAACCTCGCAGAACAGTCTCGACGATCTGCTGCGACGAAACTCCCATCGCCTCGCCCCAAACGCGGTAGAAGGTGTGTACGTCGAGTGGCACACGCACCGTAGTTGGAAACTTTGTTGCGGAGCGTTCTTCCGTTATGCTCGCTTCGAGCGCAGCGGAAATTGCCTTCTCGTTGAGCTGAGCAACCATGTCCGACAACCCGGCCAATCGAATGACCTCGGCAACCGAGTCATTGACGGCGCCAGTCTGATGTTTAAGTACTTCTTGGGCTATCTTCTTGCTCACCGCTTCCCCTTTCCTTGCTCATTATTGTCCTGTGCGGTCGCAGCGCGGCGGGCTTTGATCGCATTGATCCGTTCGGTAACACCAGCCAGCTTCTTTCGCTCAGCGCTCTGCCCTTTTTTGAACTTCCCGGGAACCGCCGGGATTCTATAGACTGCCATCGCTAATCTACTCTTGTCGTAAAGTGGGAGAGCAATGGGACTTCGCCGGCATTTAGATCCATCGATCGTTACCGAAGTTCGAAGCTGCCCGCAGGGCATCCTTAACCGAAGGGGAGACCGGCGCTTGCGATAGTGGCCACACCTGGTCGACCAGGTCACCCAGGATTGGTCGGGTCGCGAGTTCGTTATTGAGCACCTCCATTCCCTGACGCCCGACGTGTAGGAGGATGATCCCGTGTGCGCGCAGGCTCTTAATGACCTCGCCGATGATCAGCGTGACGTCTTCAATGTGGTGTGCTCGTTCCCGGTCCACCTGCGCCTCCAGCTGCCGGATTCGCGCCTGGAGCGAATTGATTACACCGTGTGGATCCGCAATTTGGGCGGTGTCAATGTTCATTTCGATTGGCAGGAAGGGCAGATGTAGTTCACGTAGTGGCATTCTGCCAAATGGTGTACACGGCATTTCTTGCAGATCGTGACCTTGACATTATCGGAGAAGAACTTGGTATGACCTTCTTTGATAATCCCACGCCAGCCCTGTGGAAATCCCTTGGATACGAGCAGATTAAACCGCTCCAGGCTTACGAGCGCTTCAGCGCCGGCCGAGTCTACTTTCACGGCGTCCAAATACACTCGGTACGTCAGAAGGAAGGCCAAGCCGTGCGCATCTGGGTTGGAATCGAGCCAGTCCCTATACTTGTGATATATGAGCAGAAGGAGGGCGCCGTGCTGCCGGCGTTCTTGGTTGAACAGGAACCACTGATGATCCGTGGGGGTTTGGCCTGAGCGCGATTGCTTGCCCTGCAGCTGCTGGTATTTCGCCCTTGAGTCTGCTGGCTTCGTGCGCGCCACGGAAGAGATGGTGACGGCTCTTGCACCTAATCGCGCCAACTCGCCGGCGATGGCAAGCTTGTTCGCGTAGCTTTTGCTTATGTGTGTCATGTTGACGTTCCGTTTAAGCGAAAACGCTCGGTTGAATCTGCGAGTTGAAGCTGCGCAGGAGGGCAGCCACGCCGGCGCTACTGCCTTCGACTTCCTCGGCCCCCGAGTAGAAGTCCGATGCGTTCACGCGGAGCTTGAAAATTGGGATCCCAGTAGTCAGAATCGGCATCATTTTGCCTTTTGACTGGCGGGCGAGAAGGCGCAGCGTCTCACGTTCAGCGCCGAACAGATTTGGGGCCATAGGGTCATCGTATTCAGCCAGGGCAGTGACCACGTCGAACACCGCTCGGTTTGCTTGTTCAAACTTCGAACGAACCGATAGGCCCATGTCCAAGGTCAGCTGCGACGCCGGCACGTCCTGCGTAGCAGGCATTCCGGTCAGCGAGCTCAACGGAATTGGCCCTTCGAAAGTGTTCAGGAGGCTTTTTACCCTAGCATCACTGCCGGCATTGTTCTCGATGACGGACTTGAATTCAGCGGTGGCCAAGCGCAGCGTAAAGATCGGGATGCCAGTGGTGAGGACAGGCATCTTTTTGTTCTTTGAGTGCTGTACTAAGAGGCGAAGCGACTCACGGTCGGTACCGAACAGATACGGGCCCATCGGGTCGTCAAATTCTGCCAGGACCATCACCGCTTCAAAGACCGCGCGGTTTGCGTGCTCAAACTTGGAGCGCACCGACAACCCCAAGTCCATGGTCAACTGGGACTCAGGCAATTCTTGAGAGAACGTATGCATCATAGTGGAAGAGGGGGCGTTAGGTTTAGGCAGCTGCCGCAGTAGTCAGCAACGATTTTCCGAACTGTTGCAACGCATCGCCCATGGTGGTCAACGCCTTCTTCACAGCCGGGTCTTTGGTGGCTAGCGATTGCAGTTGTGCTTGTGGAAGGGATTTCATAACCTCCTCGACCATATCCTTGACGCGGATGAAGTCACGAGTCTCCTCGTGGAATGAGGTGAGTTTCTGTTGCAGTCCTTCAGCAATCTTTTCCGCCGCCTCCGCCTGGCCTTCAGCTTCGCGCTGGCGCGCCTCCGCCTCGATCAGCCGGGCCTTTGCGTCGGCGATGGCTTCTTCGATGGTAGCAAAGCCTTCCGGAGGGACGACCTTGTCAATCTCAACTACCTGGTTGGCCTTCTTCTCCATGGTTTGGATATCTTCCTCGAGCGCAGCGATTTGGGCCTGCGCGCGACGATTGATTTCCTCGAGCCGGTCCATCTTTTCTTTGCTTTGCGCATAGTCGATCTGACTTCGCTGGCGCTCGGCTTCCAATTTGCGGACGGCTTCTGCGGCTTCCGACTCAGCCAGTTGGAGCCTGCCTTCGTACTCTGTATTGCGGGCTGCAATAATCTGGTTGATCACTTCTTCGTTGACCGGCTTCCCCGCCTGCGCGATGCTTCGCACTTCATTAATGATGTCTTCGTCAGTCTCCGGCGCCAACATACGCAGCGCACCTTGGGTGAACTGCTTGACTTCCTCAACGTCGATACGACCGTCGGTGGACAGGCGCTTGACCATCACCTCGTGCAGTTGCAGGTAGCGCTTAACGCTTCGCGCCGAAAGCTGGAACTCGCGTTCAACGAAGGGCATGAACTTGTCGCCAAGGATGCCCTTCATCATCGCCAGTTTGGCGCTCATGATCACAAATTCGTTGGCGAGCCGGTTTTGCGACGAACGGAATTCAGAAATCAGGAACTGGAGCTCCCCTTGCTGCTCCGGCGTGAGGTTCAGCCCTTCGAGCGAAGGCTTCGGAAAGGACTGAAACGGGAAACTGGTCGTTTGAAGCGCATGCATCATAGTTATGCCTTTATCAACAAAAATGCTAATCTCGCAAAAAAGTATGCGCGATTTGCCCAATGGAAATCCTGCAAAAAATCAATAAATTTCAAGCGGATTCAAATTGTCACATGCGAATTCTCCGCCGCAAGTTGAGCAATTTGCTGTCAAGCCGATCTCCGACAGCGCGCAAAGTCGCTTCGGCCAGGACCGCATCAGGAAGTGCGTGAATAGGTGAAAAGACCGAATTCTCTACGGAGAATCGGTCATCAAACGTCGAGGAATGCGAAGCGGGAGCGAACGCTCAGAACAATCCAAAACGCGGTGTTCCGTGACAATAGTCACGGATACGCGCTAAGATGGTCCGCGACCAATCACTATCCAGATGCTTGGAATGCAATGGATAGTTCCTAGATGTCAATGCAACCAAATCAACTAACCTTACCTTTTGATAACTTTACGCTGCAATTTTCCGTCCGGCAACTCTAAAGTTTGAGTAGACGATGATTTGGTTCTATGATAAGTGCCGAAAAAATTGAACAATTCATAGAGGAAGCATCCGTGCCTAGCGAAAAAAACAAGCAATTCGCCGGGATAGGCGAGTGGCGATCTCGATGCTTATACGGCCTCCAGCAAAAAAGCGAGTTCGAAATGTTCGCCAAGTTTGTGGACCTGGCTGCCGAACTTGGTTACACAAAGGTGGCGTACGGTCTCGAATTTCCCAACTCAATTGCAAGACCCGATTTCTGCTACTTCGCAAATTTCCAGCCAGATTGGAGGTCTCGATTTAGCGCAGTCGAAACTCTGAAACTGGGAGCTAAATCCGCGTTAGGAAAGCGCACGCCAGGCCTGTTCGAAGACGATTCACCGCATTGGCGAAAGGAGGATTTCGTTCGTGAGGCGCAAGAGCACGGGCACAAGTTCGTATGGCTCGAAGCTATACCTGGACTTGCAGGCACTACCTCCTTTGTTGGCCTTGCAGAAGGAGACGAGTTCCCTTCGACCGAAACGCAATACAACATTCGCGTCCTGGCAGATTATCTGGCGATGTCGATGACAGGGTGTCTTGTTCCTAAGCACATGCCGCAATCATTGCTCGAGATCACCCCAACCGAAACCCAGTGTCTTCAGTGGGTGCTGGATGGGAAAACGGCCGGGGAGATCGCCGATATCTTGGACCTTACCGTTTACGCCACCCGCCATATGCAACGAACACTCTGCGAGAAATTCGAAAAAAGAAGCATCCTCGCGACGGCCGTCCTGGCATATCGGATGGGGCTGTTGACCGCAGCGAACCTTTGCATGGATGCCGATATTTTGGGAACCTCCGTCATCCGGTTCGGCTCCCAATTTAACGCATTCCCCTAATTCGCGCGGATTCAGCGCACAAAAGCCAGATGAAGGATATAAATTTCACCAGTTAGTTCAAAGACTTAGGGCTAAGCAGGCCTGAACATCAGTGACACTGCAATAGCGCTAACTAATGTTTCTGGCAAGACAAAAGGTTCTGCAATCTCGTTTGAACTCGGCGGAGAGTCATGGACAAGCCGTCGCCATAATTCGAGAATGCAAAAAGTTCTCATCCCTACCCCCGCAGAGATGCTTCTTTCGCTCGCGGATGAAAAAGTCGATCTGATTAAGCAGGCATCTGGAGCGCGCCCCGAAATTTGGAGCGCATTCTTCATGCCGCTGCTGACGGCATTCGCCGAAAACGTTCAGCGCTTGCCGCTATCGCCGGAGGTCTTCGCTTCTGAGAACGGCGCCCTGGATTTCGGCCTGGTATGCGCGAGGGTTGCCTTACAACTCGCCAGCACGCAGGTTTTCAGTCCAGAGGCTAAGTCGGAAGAACGTCGCGTGCTCGAACCACAGTGCCACTTTGCTGCATTTGCAGCTTCGCTTTCAACGGCAGTGGCCATGGTCGCGCAAAACGTAAGTGTTCGCTCCAGTGACGGCAATAGCGATTACCACCCGTTGGTGACGCCGGTCACACTGCAGAAGTGGCTGACCTACAATCCGGACTCCACAATCGAATGGCGCACCACCGCAGCGCCATTGACCAGCCCTGAGGCCGCCGCCATTGCCGCGCGATTCATACCTGCCGGGTTGCTGAACAACTTCGACCTCCGCGTTTCGCTCATGATATTCGGCTCGATCGCTCCGCAGCTGGCATCGAATGGTCTTGAGTCGACTTTAAGCCGTGTGGTTCGGCTAACCGTGACCAGGGTGATCGAGCACCAGCAGGACCTCGATCGCAAGACCTACCTCGGTTCCAGCCATGGAATGCAACGACCGGCAACGACCGGGCCAACCGTAAGTGCCATCCCGACTGCACAACCCGCGCCAGGCGCGCCGGTGACGGCACTAGCACCTGTGGGCGCCGAAGGCCAAGCGCATGGGTCTGAAACCAACATCGGCACCAGCGCGGAAAGCGCAAACCAGATGCTCGACAAAGCACACCCGGCTCTCGTGGAATGGTTCAAAGCCGTGAAGGCGCACGACAAGTTCGATGACCTCAAACAGCACATCACAAAGAATGAACGTGGCATTGAACTGCCCATCAACATCCTTGGCAAGTTCGGTGTTAATGGCGCAATCGTGCGCAAGATGCTCCAAGATGCTGAGCTAATTGTGGACCGAACCGAAGACAGTCGAGGCATCATTTTGCAGCCTGGCCTCGCGCCTCTCTTCTTTGACAGCGTGCCTCAATGACCCGCACCTACCAAGACATGTTCCGGCCGGCGCACGAAGCACCGGCATCGCTCACCTGGGGCGCCTCCGGCCTGGCCATGGCCGCCCTGCAGGCGCCGCTGTGGCCAGTACTGTCTGTCGGCGCCCTCGGGCTCGCCTACTATCGTGGCAAGCAAGCATTCGATTTGTACCGCTTCAGAGCATCCATTTCTGCGCTTCGCGTGGAGAAGATCCCGATCGCAACCGCGATTGCGGTCTCGCGCGAGCATTGGAAGAAAAATCGGCTTTGGCTTGGGAAGGGCTTCAAGTGGACGCAGAAGCACGCCGAGCTGGCGACGAACCTGGTCAAGCGCGACGTCGACGAAATCGAAGGCCCTCCCAGCTGGCTGCCCAAACCCTTATTGAAGGCAATCCAACCGCCTGACTTCGTCCCGCTGAAGGAGGATGCAATCGGCGTACCGTGGATCCATGGCCTCAATCCGGACGAATATGAACTTGGCCTGCCGATCGAAGCGTTGGTAGGTCACACCCTGATCGCTGGCACCACTAGGGCGGGCAAGACGCGCCTGTACGAGCTGATATCCAGTCAGGTCGTACACAAAGGCGATATTCTCATCATCATCGATCCGAAAGGCGATAAGGACTGGGAAAACCGTGTGCGTGCAGAATGCAAACGAGCGGGTCGAAAGTTCCTCTACTTCCATCCTGCACACCCGTCGAAGTCGATTCGTATCAACCCGCTCGCAAACTGGAACACGACGTCCGAGCCAGCCACCCGCATCGGCCAGTTGATCGATGCCGAAGGCACCTTCGCTGCGTTTGCCTGGAAGACGCTGTTCCGGATCATGCGCGCCCAGGTGGCGGACGGCTCTATGCCGAACATCCGCACTGCGAAAGAGTACGTGCAGAACGGCGTTGAGCCGCTGCTGGAACGTCTCATACAGAAGCAGCTGTATGCGCTGGAAGGAGCGAAGTGGGACGCCAACCTTATGTCGTTCAAAGTCGAACCAGAGAAGGGCAAAGTACCAGCGGTGAAGTCGGAACGCCTGCGCTGCATGATCAAGAAATACGAAGACATGCACTTGCGCGACGAAGCGGTGGAGTCGCTCATCGCGATGGTGAACCATTCCAAGGAACACTACTCGAAGATGATCCAGGTGCTCGAGCCAATTCTGGAGATGCTGGGCTCTGATGAGATCGGCGCCATGTTGTCACCGGATCCGCTCGATCTCACTGACACGCGCCCAATCTACGACACCAACAAGATCATCGAAGAAGGCGCCGTCCTGTACGTCGGCCTAGACTCTTTGTCGAACAAAATCATTGGCTCTGCGATCGGTTCGATTCTTCTTGCTGACATCGCATCTGTAGCCGGTCGCATCTATAATTTCGGCCAAAAGAAATCCATCTACCTGATGATCGACGAGGCCGCGGAGGTAGTGAACGAGCAAACAATCCAGATTCTGAACAAGGGCGGTGGCGCCGGCTTCAACGCAATGATTGCGACGCAAACAATTTCAGACTTCGACGCAGTGTTTGGCTCACGCGCGAAAACGAACCAGGCGCTTGGCAACCTCAACAACGTTATTTGCCTTCGTGTCAAAGATATGGATACGGCAAACTGGATTGCCGAATCGTTTGGCGAAACCTCCGCACGCAGCATTAACGTGTCGCACACAACAGGGTCAGAATCCTCTAAGAGCGTCACGGAATTCAGAGGGTCTACGTCCACGTCGATGCAGGAGAAGGACATACCATTTGTTTCACCACACTTACTGACCCGATTACCTGGATTGCAGTTCTTTGCATTCCTCGCCGGCAGCACTTTGTACAAGGGCAGGCTGCCGCTATTAAATTAAATGAATTGAAACAACGTTGGCATTGGTATATCGTGTTAAAAGATATGCGGATGAAGAATCAAGCTCCACCAATCGAAGACCTCATATATGAACGATAAGAAAATTCTAGTCGACGCCATTAAAGCAGCAGGCCTGTTGGCGCAAGCAAAAGTGGTTTGGGTAGTCCATCCGCTGCTGGAAGAGATGGCCTGCAAGTTCGCTGGCTACGCGGGCCCTTACGCGGTTACTCAGGCAGGCAAGTCGCTTGTGCAGCAATGCTTGAAAGACGCCTTCATAAAGTACAAAAAGGCTATGGACGAGGAGGGCGACACGGCAGCAGTTCGTGCGTTCGCGCAGTCGTTGATCTCGTACAGCGTCGAAATCTTCTCCCAGCGTCTTGTAGTCGAGACACCGAAAGGCGATCACGGCTGGATGCAGTTTGTCTGCGGCGCCGACGAGTTTCTGGCGAAATTTCCAGACGATGCTAAGGTCACCTGCACCTGGGAAGCGTCGAGAATCTCGAATGAGATCGCCAGCGCCTTTATGATGATCAAAATTATTCCGTCGGAGATGCTGGACAACGATTCGCTGGCCGAGCTGCTGGGCGAACACAAGGTAGTTGGCTAATGGCTATCCATCCTTCCAGCGTCAGCAATAGTCACTTCGGACACTTTCTGTTCTGGGTGCTATTCCTGCCGCTACTGTCGCTGATCCTGCTCCCCATGGTATTACCGGAGCAGGACATCGACCCAAAAGAAGTGCAGATGGTTCAGGCCTTCAACGTGGACGTGGGGCAGCTTCAGGAGAAGACCAGCAATACGTTCTCCTCGATGTTTATTGCGACCGGATTTATGGGAACGACTGAGTCCTTTTTCGCTCCCAAAGTGTCCGGGCCGGCGGGCAAGGTTCAAGGCACATTCGCTGCCAAGTGGATCCGCGGTGTTTGGCTGATGGTCTACAAAATGATCTGGCGATGGAATGCGCTGCTGTGGATCTTTGTGGTGCCGGTCATCGCGCTGTGCGTGCCGGCGGTGGTCGACGGACTCGCGGTGAGGGCAAAGAAAAAGTATCTGTTTGAGACTTCGAATGCGGTGTTCTTCTACTCTTCCGCGCACATCGCAACCATGGCGCTGGGATTGTTCTTCTTCCTACCTCTGGCTCCGGTCACGCTGTCGGCCATTGCGTTGTTCGGTATCATCCTCGCAATGGCCGCTGCAATGTGGGTGACGGCCGCCAACTTCCAGACTGGCGCTTAAGCGGATAATTCTAGGCGGCGATGAGCCAACTCAATCGCCGCCAAATAGGAAACGTTCGGATTCACGCGGACTTCGGTTTCAACCAGTTGCAGGGCCTTTGCAGCATCGCCACCGCACATCTCAATCAGCTCGCGCATTAGCGCCACATGTACCTGGCCGGGAATATGAACCGCTTCACCTTCAACGTGGCTGGTCTCGCTGTCAACCTCACTGACTTCTTCCACGCCAACAGCGCGCTTGTAGAAGAAGTTCCATGCAACGTACAACACAATCCCAATCCCCAGAATCAGCGACGATACCAGCTGCACGGACTGCGGAGCCCCAATCGATTGGGTTAGCTTGTTGAGCACGACGCCAGGACCGGCTAGAACGATGATCCGCGCCATATGGTGGTCGTTCAAGTACTGCAGGGCACGAATTACTTTATGTTTGGCCATCGGAGCTCCCTCGAGTGAAAAATACGTATTATTTGCCACCGATCCGCGCAATCCGATGTGAGAGGTAACGTGTTCCAATCCTGAATTTCAGCGAATCGCACCGCGAAGGTTGAACTGCTCCAGCAGCTTCAAATGAGGTGCCAGCTCGAGGTCCCCCATTTGGTGTGCGGAACGAACCAGGTCGAGAAGATTTACGTTGTAGAGCGAATAGCTCTGGACGAAGGCGCGCAATGCCAAGCAGATGCTCTGGGTGGCGTTCAGCCCTGTAGCCGCCATCAGCTGGTTCAAAATATCTGAATCGACGGAGGAGGAGAGGGTGACTGTGATGCGCGTTGAATCCTCCTCTTGCTGCAGGGCCGGATTCGCCTTCAGCAGTTTGTGGAGCTCCCTCGCCTCAACGTCGCTCAGCCGGATCCCCTGTTTTACCAGCGCTTCTTTCACCTTGGGAAGAGAGGGATTTTTTCGCAGCATGTAGGCGAGCGATGTCGAGAGTTCCACTACATACGCGGCTTTCTGCCGCTTCACCTCGCGGCGAATTGCCGAAACTAACTGGGCGGACACCGTATAGCCCGTCTGCTCGCTTGCCGAGACGATCATTTCTGTCGAGAGCGACTGCTTTCCAGCCGGTGTGAGCTGCCGAACTTTTGTCGCCAACATGCCGACATCGTCGTAGGTGGCCTTTTTAACTTTCTTCGTATTCATGGGCTTGGTAGGGCGATTGATCAATGAAGCGCACAGCACGGTAGTATGCACTTTGGCCGAATATAACGCCAAGCAAGTGTATGGCAAGCCGGGCTATAAAATGGTTGGCAAGCTGCTCGATTTTCGGTAGAGTTCAGTTGTCGCACCTGCGGCATTCCTCGATGTTCCCAATTAGCCTTCGCGCTTCCATTTATTCCCGCCTCTTCAGTGACTTTCACTGACGTGGCCGCCTGAACGGTCCTGCCTGTTTTTAACAGCCGCTACGCGGCAAGGAACTGGCATGCACTCACTCGTACTCACGTGCCCGCCTGTCGGGCACCGACTATTCGAAAAATCCCTCACTGAAATCACGCTGGGCGACGTCGAAAAGCCCGGGCAAATCTCCAAGTTCATCCGCGCGCGCAGTTGCACGCAAGATGGTCTCGGGGCGGTCTACCAGGAAGGCGAACTTCAACGGCTGGATATGAAGACTGCGATGGGCCTTTTTGCCTACCCGCAGTTCCTGGCCACGGCCTTCTCTCGGTTCTCCGATCGGTTCAACTCCAGCGAATGCCGGGTGTACCAGTTCGAGACCGTGACAACCTCGGGCGGCCCTTTCGTCTTCGGGATGTTCATCACTGACGACCAGCACAACCTGATCGACTACTGTGTTGAATCCAATCAGCATGCTAAGCGAAAACCCATTCTGCTCAAGCTCATTCGCGCAATTTGCACGCCACGCTCCGTGGCAATCAAGCTCTCTCACTAATCAATTCAGGATACGAAAATGAACAATCAATCCATCATTGAACAACACGTCGACATCCCTCCTTCGTTCTTCGATTTCGATGAACCAGGTGTGAACGAAGTGGCCCCAGTAGCACCGAAAGCAGCAAAGGCATTCAAGGCTCGCAAGCTGGCAGAAGATCTCACCGTGGTCGACATGAAGAAGCCAATCGCCATTGCGCGCGCGGTTTCCGGCGCCACCGAGGTCCGCCTGTTGGTGGGCACCCGCGAGGGCAAGTCGGATGTGTACTTCCTCGAGGAAGCGCAACTGCAGCCCTACACCACGGTCCCAGAAGTCATCAAAGGCAAGAAGGGCTTCAACCAGGACGATGCACTGGCGATTTTCTTGGCGAAAGTGGCCGAGAAGTATCCTGTGGAAGTTCTCCGCAACCAGAAAGAAGTGGCTCGCCACGCGATGATCCTGTTCCCTCATAAGGTGCAGTAAGCATGGCGCACGAACTCACGATCCGGACGTCCGGCCAGGCCGAAATGGCCTTCGTCGGACAAACACCTTGGCATGGCCTGGGCCAGCAACTGCAGGAAGATGCATCGATCGATCAGTGGTGTGTAGCCGCAGGGATGGATTGGAGCATCGAGCGTTCTCCCGTCCAGTTCATGAACGGGAGAATGCACCAGTGGAAAGCGCAAGAGGTGCTGTACCGTAGCGATACCAACGAACCGCTGTCGATCGTTTCGAACAGTTACCACATCGTTCAACCGCGGGAATGCCTCGATTTCTTCAACAACCTGGTCAACGAAAATGGCTTCAAGATCGAAACCGCCGGCACGCTGCAGGGCGGCCGGAAGATCTGGGCCCTCGCCCGAACAGGCTTTGACGCTGAAGTGGTAGAGCGTGACCCGGTGCGCATGTACTTGCTCATCATCACCAGCTGCGACAAGGGCCTGGCAACCAAGTCCTACTTCACCTCCGTTCGAACTGTGTGCAATAACACGCTGCAGCTCTCTGCGCGCGCTGGCATGCATTCGAACTTGGTGAAGGTTCACCACAGCAGGAAGTTCTGTGCCAAGACTGTTCAAGCCAACCTGGGCCTGAATGCCGGCGAAGTGTTTGACGAATTCCTCATGAAGATGAAAGGCTTCGCAAACGTTTCCGTCAGCGGCGCCCAATCCGAACGCCTCATTGAAGAGATCTTCGCTCAAGGCGGAGCAAAGGGCTCGATTCGCGAGACCAAAGGCTTCCGCACGGTGATGCAGCTTTTTAATGGCGTAGGCAAGGGATCCCGTCTCGATGGCGTGGCTGGAACTGGATGGGGTATCGTCAACGCGATTACCGAATACACCGACTTCCATGTCAGGGCAAAGAACCAGGACAGCCGCCTGGCCCGAGCCTGGCTCGGTGAAGGTGCCAACCTCAAAGAAATTGCAGTCAACATCCTCGCCGAGGTTTAACAATAGGCTGAGAAAAGGCAGCCAGAAAATCCCCCGGGGTTTTCTTATGCATGCGCATGAGAAAGTCTCGCCCCAACTGCCCCGGTACTCAAAATACCTGCGCTGTTTCCGAGCACGCGGTCTTCACACGCGCCTTGTACAAGGCAAAACGAAGATTCGCCGGCAGCCGCCGGCGATTGAACCCAAGGCGAACGCCGACAAGGGAGCCGCAATCATGAAAATATCAATCTTATCCGCCCGCACCGCGCAGGCAGATCACCAAGTCACACTTGGCGGAAAAATCCGCCCTGGCATCAAAGTACTGACCCGCAAAGCAGAGGCGAATGCGAGAGCAGTACAGCTCTATTCCGACGGCGTTGCTCGCCGGTTAAAGTACAGCGAAATCGAGAAGCAGATTCAGGATGCGACCGGAATCGAACATCCGATGTATCCCCGAAATACGGCCTTCTTCAATGTTTCTGCATCCGACTTCGGCATGCCAGAGATCGCGACAAAGATCGTAGAAATGTACGGTGATATTCGCCCGGAACAGTCCGACGTGAAGCAGCTTTACCGCTTTCCTGTCGTTTTCCATTCCGACGACCTGCACGACATCTACCCGAACCGCCTCAAGCGATTCGGCGGTGATCCTGGGTACGAATCGCATTACGGGGAAGACGGTGAACGGTATTGCCGCTATCTGCCGGCGGTGACATCGGAGCAGTTGGCCGAGCAAAAAGCCAAGCGACACAAGCGGGCACCGCGCCGAGAACATGTAATCCGCGGCAAATGCGACCCTGGTAGCTGCAATGAGTACCTTCAAGGTCAATGTCGCTTTCGCGGCCGGCTGCACTTCTACATTCCTGGGATCCCCACGACGGGCCTCCTCGCGATGGAGACCACATCGGAATATGCGGCGGAAACGATCTGGGCTGACTTGGAGAGAATTCATCGAGCTTTTGGCTACTTGCCAAAGTCCAATCCAAACAAGCCCGGTGCGTTCATCTTCTACATAACGAAGTTACTCGAACAGCGTACATTCTTTGACGAGCACGGCAAGAAACAGGTCGGACTCCAGTGGGTTCCGAAGCTGCAAGCTGACATCGACATCGGTACTTTGTTGACGAAGGGTGTCTCCCCGCAATTGGGCTTGGCAACGACACCGGTAGCCTGGCTCTCCCCGCCAAAGGGAATGCCAGAGGCGCAGGTTCTGCCTGGCACGACCAACGCCGAATCCCCACGTCAACTACCTGGAGTTGTCCAAATCAACGCCAGCCTCGATCCGCACGATCAGCTCCAACAGGCAATGGAACTCATGGAGTTGGACGAAGAGGATGTCGGCTGCTACCTTGATCTGAAGTTGGGTTTGGACTGGATCGATACCGAAGCCAAAATTCTAAGCGGCGTGAAACTGCTATGCGATCTGTCGAGGGTCGGCAACGTTTGCGCCGGCCACCTGATCCAGATCTCGAACCAGGTCCATGATCTTGGTATTCCCCAACCAGACTTCCTCAATTATGCGGCTGCAAAATATGGCCGCGGCTTTACCAGCAAAGTAGACTGTCTGCTGGCACTTCGCCAACACCTCGACGAACTGCAAGACTTTGGCCCTGGAGTGGCTGCAGCAGAAATCCGCTTGCAACTTGCCCAGGCATCTCAATCAGCTTAATCGCTGTCAGTCCCTCATTGAGGGGCTTTCACATCCTTGATGCGAAAGCCCTTGTGCGACACCTTTCATCATCGCCGGCCTCCGGCAAAAGAAAGGAAAATTCTATGAGCATCTTTTCGTTCCCTGACCGCGGCCCCTGGGGTCAGAGCTCCTGGCGTGGCAATTGCACTGGACATGTGTACGTGGAACTATTCAACCGACTCAAGCCTGCTGTGTTCATCGATCCGATGATGGGATCGGGCACCAGCATCGAGGTCGCAAAGGAAATGAGTATCGAAGCGTACGGCCTCGACCTTCACCAGGGTTTCAACATCCTGCGCGACTCCATCGTCGGTCGGGTTGGAAAACAAGCGGACTTGGTCGTATCACACCCCCCTTACGCCGATATGATTCAGTATTCGGGAAAAGTCTACGGTGAACCACATCCTGACGATCTCTCACGCTGCAAAGATGATGCAGACTTCCACGAGAAGCTGCAGATCGCTTTGATCAATCAACGCGAAGCAACCAAAGGCGGGGGCGTGTACGGGACCATAATCGGTGACTACCGCCGAAACGGTATTTACACCTCTTACCAGGCCGAGGCGATCACTCGCATGCCAAGTGATGAACTGCTCGCAGTTCTGATCAAGCAGCAGCACAACACCACGTCGGGGCGGCAGCAGTACGCGAAGATGCAAATGCCATTCATCCTACACGAATATATCCTCCTGTGGCGAAAGAAGGCCAGCCCGATCTTCCACCTGCTCGGCGTACTGGCAAACGAACAAGCTGCGCGCTTGCGCGGCACCTGGCGCGCAGTCATTCGCAACGTGATGATCGCGCTCGGCGGCGCCGCGCGGCTGGACGCCATCTACGACCAGGTCGCATCGGGCTGCCCAGAGAAGGTAAAAGAGAACCCTAACTGGAAAGCAAAGGTACGACAGATCCTCAATTCCACCGGAGAGTACACCTCCAGTGAACGTGGTGTGTGGGCTTGGGCCTAAGCACCGCAACCGCCCATTCGTGGGCTTCCAGATCCGCGATTCTGGAAGCCTAACCAGCTAGATCTCTTTTTATCCCGCACTGCGGTCAAACTGGAGCAGTTTTCGAATGTACACAGCAATCAATCACAAGCCAAAATCGAAACAACCGTACCAATTCTTATCTGCGCGCTCCGGCGAATTCGAACTCGAATTCAAGCCAGGGGAGTGCGCGTGCAAAGCATGCAGCTCAAACAACGTCCGATTCGTCGCCTACGTTGAAGACGCCAAGTGCGACGAATGCCTTCAATGGCAAAACGAGGACCTGATCCCAGCAAACCATTAAGTCGCGAAACCATCCCAGTAATCTGGGGTGGTTAGCCCTTTCCAATTTGCAAGGAAATCTGTTAAGCTTGTCCACGTCGCTTCTGTCGGCACACCTTCTCCGGCTATCACTGCCCTCGCTTTCCCTCTTATTGGCTTGCTTCGCTCCCCAATAAGCTGTCTCCCTTACCCGAATTTTCAACGCCGCCCTGCGGCATAATTCGGAGATCTATCGTGCAAATCACTTCTTCGCACAATGACGCGCACCGCGCGTACGTTCCAATCAATTCAACGTCAGTTTCAGACCCGGTAGTCAACGGCAATTTTCAGCTGGTCGATGAAGCACCGGAGAAGCCAGTTGCTGCCCCTGCGGAGCAGCGCAACGCCGCGCTAGTACCGAAAGGTTTCCCTAGCGTCCTGAAGCTCAAAAGCATCGTTCCTGGCAATAATCCGCGAACCTATTTTGATCCGAAGGAAATGGACGACTTGATTGCGTCCGTACGCATGTACGGGGTCACTCAAGCTATCCTGGTACGGCCACTCACAGACGGCACGTTCCAGATCATCGCCGGCGAGCGTCGTTACCGAGCAGCCAAAGTCGCGCATGGCGATGAATACGACATGCCGGTCTTGATCCGCGAGTGCAGCGACCAAGAAGCGCATGCTCTCGCGAACATCGAGAATACGATTCGCGCCGATATGTCACCAACCGAAGAGGCCGCAAGTGCCGCCCGGACCCTGGCTGACGTCAAAGGTGACCGCGACGAGGCAGCCCGTCTGCTTAGCTGGTCTCGTTCTACGCTGGACTCGCGCCTCGCGTTGATGAACTGCTCGGAATTGGTCCGAACAGCCCTTAACGAGCGCAAAATCAAACTGGGACATGCCGAGTTGCTGGCGGCGCTGTCCAAAGAAAATCAGGATAAGATGCTCGCGGCCGTTCTCGAGCGTGGAGTCGACATAGCCGACCTCAAACGTCTGATCGAAAAGGCTGCCGCGAAGTTGTCGGCCGCAATCTTCGACAAGACTGACTGCGCTGGCTGCCAGTACAACTCCAGTGTCCAGGGCACCATGTTCGAAGCCTGCATCACCGATGGCGGATGTACCAATCGCGCGTGCTACACGGCAAAAACCGAAGCTCACCTGGAAACGATGAAGGAATCGCTCAAAGAGGAGTATCCAGTGATCCGCATTGTCCGAGTGGGGGACAACTTTGCTCAGGTAGTCATCAAGGCTGAAGGGCCAACTGGAGTGGGAACGGCGCAAGCCGAAGCCTGCCAAGGTTGCTCCGACTTCGGCGCCGCGATCAGTGCGATCCCTGAACACCTGGGGCGTACATTCAAAAATCAATGCTTTAACCCAGTATGCAATCAGCAGAAAATCGCAGAGAACATTCGGGCAAAGCAACAGGAAAAGGCAGAAGCCGCGAAAGCGACGACGCCCGACCAGACCAAGGCCAAAGACGCGCAGAAAGGTTCGTCCGCGAGCACAAGTAAGCCGAAGGTCAACGAAGTGAAAACTTCGGTGAGCGAAGGCGACAAAGTCAAAGAATACCGGCGTGACTTGTGGCGTTCAGCCATGAAGAAGGAAGTCGCAAAGGACTATCAGGTATCGGCGCAATACTTGATCGCGCTGGCAGTGAGCGGGAATATCCGGCACGTCAGTTCGACTGGTATGACGCAGGTCTTCGAAAGGCTTCTGGGCGAAAAGAAGGCGACCGATCTGAACAAGGTCGCTGACCAGGCACAGAAGCTGACTTCGGATCATCTCGACACGACCATCAAAATGATGGCTGTTTCGGCAATGACAGATTTGCCGGAACATGAACTCAAGTGTCTGGCGAAGCACATCGGGCTTGACCTGACCAAGCATTGGAAAATGGACGCTACCTTCCTGAATCTTTTCACCAAAAGCGAGATCCAGGTGATTGCCAAGTCCGTGAAACTGGACAAGGCAATTGGTGATGGCTTCGCCAAGCTCTTCAACGACAAGAAAGAACCTCTCATCGAGAGTCTTCTCGGTGTAGCAGGTTTCGACTATTCAGCAGTGATCCCGCCTGTACTCATGTACAAATAATCTCATTCGACAATGCGCCGACCGTTCGGCGCTCTTACATAAAACTTCAACTAAGGAACTCACATGTTTACAGCAATCGCGTCCATTTTGGGGGACCAAGAGAAGATCAGCCTCGAAATCACGGGCGTAGGAAAGGACCGGCAAATGAAGGTTGTAATCAAGCCGCAGTTGGCAAAGGGTGGCAACATCGCGCTGGCCCAACCGCTCGCGTTGGTCGCAACCCCGGAAGAACTCGAGGCCGGCTTTATCGAGTCCTTGGCAACCTACGGCGTTGAACGAACCTCGCTGAAAGAACAGGTACAGGTGACCACCACCATAATGGCGGCAGCAAAGCAAACCGAAGCGGGCAAGGCTTCCAAGGCCCTCCAGTCCAAGTCGAAGCAGTCCCCTTCCGCGTCATCGCCAAGCGAAGCCGCGGCTGAGGATGGCGACAGTGTTCTGGAAGACGATGACGAAGTAAAAGACAAAGCTTCGTCAAGCTCGCCGGCCGCAACAGCCGCACCGAAAAACACCAACGACGACCTGCTCGATCTGTTGAGCTAAAAGGAGAACTGCATGGCAATCGAAGTATCCAAACTGTCCCGCAAATTTAACTTCAATGGCGTAGACCTTCCCGACCCAGGAGCAAGCTTCACGCCGGACGAAGTACGTGACATTTACAGCAACCAGTACCCTGATCTGGCCACCGCGATCGTCAACGATCCGGCAATTGACGGCGACGTTGCAACCTACAGTTTCTCCCGCAACGTCGGGACGAAGGGCTGAAAATGGACCGGGCCCGCGTAGAAGCAATTCTCTCCGGCCAGGCTGTCACGTTGAAGGGAAAGTCGGTGGCCGCGAGGCCACTAGTAATTCCTGACGACCGAATGATGCATTGCGCTGGCGTGCTTTCACGTCTCTGCGACAAAGTCTCTTCAACACGGCCATTGGCTTTGGAACCATCGCAACTTCCGCCTATCTTCTAGGCGCTTCAGCCCCCAACTGGGGGCTTTCTTCTGCGGAAACGCAAAAGAAAGCCCTTCAAGGCTCACTCCTTTTTTGCCGCCATGCGGAACAATTTCAAGGAGTAGCAATGCAACTCAACGAAACCGAAATGCGCCTGCTCCAAGGCGCAATTCCTCAACAATCCCTCCCAACTCTTTTTCAGGTACCGAGCATTCACGCGTCTGTTCCGCGTCACGCAACCCAGTTGCGATATCAGACTGACTTCACGGATCTAGCACGGCAACTTCTCAAAGCCGGTGTCATCGATCCCGAAGATATTCCAACTACCGCATCGACCCCCGCACAAATCGTAGGCGAAGGAGTAGGTGCCTGGTTCAATCGCCGAATCAATGGACTTCAACACATGCGCTTCGACATCGAAATTCTTGATGCCGAATGCGCCAGCAACCTATTTGACGGCCATGTTTCGAGCGACTTGACGTTCGAAAGCGCGGTACTCACTATCACAGGCTCTGGGGCAGAACTCCGATATGTCGAAGATATAGCTCGAAGATTGGAGGCAAAGGTGCCTGGACTCTTCCTGACCGCTTTTAGCGAGCTCGTCGCAGCCAGTTACAAGTCCATAGAAATCCAACATCCAGAGCGCATCCTGGAAGGCGAAACGAGCTATTCGCTGTGGGGAGACGATATCTGGTCGGTAACAGATGAAGAGGCCCGTGAACAGCTGATCGAGCGATACGGCGACGAGGAGGACGTCAACATTGAAATCTTCATGCCCGATGCAATCCTCGAGGCATACGGAAACGGCTTCTGCTTCGACATTTGCAGAGAAAGCAGACGTCCTAAAAAGCTGCCAGAGTTCTCAGATCAAAAACTGAGTGACCTTGCTCGATCAAGCGACAATGAAGTCGCTTCCGTCGCAACAAGACTCCTCTCTCTCCGACAAGCATTTAAACGAGTGGTCGACCTAAAGGCCCGCTTGAAGTTGCCTGAAGGCTTCGAAGGCAGATCTCTCTACGTAGGCTGCATTCTCTTGTTTAACGCCGATGATCGTTGTTCTCAGTTCCAAGATCAAGAGGGGCAGTATCTATTCGAAAGCGGAGAGGGCACTGATCTTCACGCCGCAGAACAACTACCAAAGACGGCGACGCAACTCAAGAAATATTTTCAAAAGCTCGACGCACTGTTTGATCTGATTGCTCAGATTGACGCGTTGATTCCAGCAATTTCGTATTCCAATGACACGGAGTAAACAATGAACAAACCAATGAACAATTTCAGTATGCAAACCGGAGAAAGCACTCTCGTGCTGGCGAAGGCCATCTTGCTTTACGCAGTTCAGAAGCGCGGCCATCTTGGCGGCGGACACCAGAACATCACATACGCCACCGTGCATGATGTCGAAAATTTTGGTACCGAAGCACGTCCAAGTTTTCAAATCGCAGCGGGTAGAGCTGTTACCAAGGAGGCTGTGGTCAAAATGTTCGGAAACCTGGCAAAGAAGCTGACCTTGACCGTCGATCTCTTGCCGGAGAACGTACTGAGCATCTCCGCCGACCACATGGTTTGGTGGACGCCAGCCTGTGAGCGCGGTGTGTTTTTCAAGAATAAGGAGCTTGGCACGCGCTCCGCTAAAGTTCCCCATCCACCACTTCTGTTCGTGGTCGTGAAAGGGTCATGGTCCATATTCTCGCTCGCTGATAACGAACGGCCTAAAGTGGACACAGCGCTGCACCACGCGCCCTACTTCAACGTCTACGACAACGGTGCCATCTGCACAGGCTCCGCAGCGACCCCAAAAGGAATCGCTTCGAACGCCATTCCGCAGTGGGAAGCAGCGTTCTTTGAGAGCGAGTTCACACACATCAATGGCCAAAAGAAGAAGGCCAGTCATCCGCGAGGCGAATACGCATTGTGGAAGGAACTTCTGGACGGTGTTTATCAGACCTTCCCGTCGGAATACCTGGTGAAGGCAAACCAAACGCTTGGTTCGCTCATGATGGACATTCGCAAAAATTTGGAAGGGACAAACTAATGGACAAGCGTGATGTAGCCCTGCAATCGTCCTGCCCTGTGATCAGTACGCCCTTGTTCTCTCCGTTCACTCCATTGGAGCGTAATGGCGAGCGCATCGTCCTAGCGGCCAACGGAACCTTCCTCGAAGTGCGTCGCCCCTGGGCGCGCATCGTTACTCAGGTCGGTCCGGCGCTCACCGCAAAGGTTCCTTTCGGTGTCATTCACGAGTCTTTTGAATTGACGGCCGGACGGATTCCACGGGCGCTGCTAAGGGAATTTGTAGCGTGGGCCCAGCGTGATAGCGAAGTCGAAATTGGCGGCATCATTACCTGGAATGAGCACACTGGCGAATACGCGCTTATGCGATCAAAGTCGAACCATGCGACATCAGGTTCGCTCGAGTATGAGCTACCCACTTTGGAAGAGGGCGTTCACATCATCGTGGACTGCCACTCCCATAGCCATCACGCTGCGTACTTTTCGGGCGTAGACGATCAAGACGACATGCACGCCGTGAAGTACGCGTTCGTTGTCGGCCACTGCAATACCAACAATCCATCGTTCGCAACTCGGCTTTGTGTGCGCGGGGCTTTTAAAAATCAAACCTGGAGTATTTGAAAGTGAAAGTAGAGCACAACATCCATGCGCCGCTGCTGCGCGAGACAGTGAAAGTAGTAGTCGTCGGCGCCGGAGGGACCGGTTCGGCGCTTCTTCCGCGGCTCATGCAGCTGCATTTCGCCATGCTCGAACTCGGGCATCCTTATGGATTGCAGGTCACCTTGTACGACGACGATATCGTGTCGCCGGCGAACATTGGACGTCAATGCTTCTTCCCGCAAGACGTCGGCCAGTACAAGGCGACGTTGATCATCAACCGACTCAATCAATGTTGGGGCACAAAATGGACTGCAGTCCCGAAGAAGGTAAAGAAGTCTGATCGCATCAATGCAGACATCGTTATCGGGTGTGTCGACTCTCGGAAAGGCCGGGCGGCTATCATCTCAGCGATCAGCAGCTATCACTGCTACTACATCGACAGCGGAAACGCAGAGAACTCCGGTCAGGTAGTAATAGGCGAATTGTGCGAAGGTCCTCGAAAGGCGGTCCGCTTACCACACGTCGCTGACCTGTTCCCGGACATGATCGACGCTAAGCTGGATGCGAAAGACGACAAGCCGAGCTGCTCCGTTGCCGAAGCCCTGCAGAAGCAGAGCCTGGTCATCAACAACACGATGGCCAACGAAGTGTTCAATCTGCTTTGGATGCTGTTCCGCAACGGACGGCTATCTTACTCAGGTAAGTTCATCAATCTGGAAGCTGGGACCGCTGTGCCAATTAAACTTGATACCGAGGTATGGCGCCGCATGGGATATGTTGCGCCACAGCCAACGGAAGTACAAGCACTTAAAGCAGCATGAAGTGAAGACACGATCTCGGCCCACGGGCCGAGATCGCTGTCGACTGCAAACAAATGCCTATGCTAGTATTCATTGTCGGTCACCGGCATCAAGACTGCATGTCTGCAGTACCTTCTCACTTCAGATTTCACACCATTCAAAGCGTGCTCGAAACCGCTTTGACTGGTATCGACTCATAGCTCCACTCCGAATTTTCAACTGCCGATCTCTCGGCATAAGTCATCGGAGTAAAAAATGTTCAACAACATCACCATCAACCTCGGGGCCTGCTGTTCAACGCCTCCGCCGGCGATGGGCATTCAAGTCTCTTCCAAATCCAATCCACACCAGATCGGCGTGGCCGCGGTTCACTGGCTGCACTCCGCGCATAACAACTACAACATGGAATCCGAATGAAGAAGAAACAAAAGCTCGTGCTGGCAGCTCGCCAGGCCGCCCGCCTCAAAGTCATCCCACCCAAACAGGAGGAACTCAAATCCACTCATCCAAAAATCGAAACTGAATCGTTCGCCGAAGAAGTTCTTAAACCAATCGCTCGCATGCTTGGACACACCTTGAGTTCCGCTCTGGCATATGGCGTCTGGTGCGCTGCCGAAGTCGCCATCGCTCGGCTCTTACCCTTCATTTTCAGGTTCGGCTCGCACCACCAGGCCGAGTTGTTTGAAGTGGGTGAGTCCATCATGTTCTACTCCGGTTTTGTGATTTGGTTCGTTTCCTTCTTAGTCGGTGCAATCCGAATGGTGGTCGCTGAGACCAAATTGTTCGAGAAGAAGAAGTAATCCCACAAAAAGGACATCAACATGGATATCATCGCCGAGTTCAAACAAGGCTGCAGTGATGGCTGGCAGATGTACTGGTCGCCACTTTCAGGCTTTTTCAAGATGGCAAAAGGTATCGTAACAATGCGTCGCACCGAACAGGCCGCGCAATAGTAAGGCAATAGGACTGCCCAGACTCTGGACTGGGCAGTCTCCCACGACGCTTAACCTGGTCGTTTGACAGACGGTCGGAAACTTGCTAACTTGTAAGCGTTCATCAGCTGAGCGAAGGAGAAATGATGAAAAGTCTGCACGCAAGTTTTAACCAAGGTCTGGCCGAGGGTTGGGCTACCTTCTGGGCGCCCATGATGTATATCGCTCGCCTGGTCAAGAAATTCTTCGTACGGTAATCATCGTCACGGCTCGCCGTTGACGAAACGCCCTTGTCTCCAACTCGAAGGCCTTGACGTCCCAACTGGCGTCTCCAACTATCCCGAACCAACCTCCCGACATTCAGAGCGAATCAATGCCGCTCTGAATGGCGCCTGTCGTAATCCGCACTCGCAGTCTTCGGTGCGCACGTTGGCCCCCTCCAGATTTTCGACCGCCGGCTTCCGGCATCCTCAATTGGAGACAACATGCTCGCAAACATTCCACAACAAGTACCGGCGCGCATCGCCGACCCAAGCAACTGGCTGGCGTACCTTCGTACGCTCGTCGGAATTCAGCTCAACTACCAGCTGCCCGGCAACCCGGAGACGGATCAGTACATCATCCCAGTGTCCGGTGGAGCTGATTCCTCACTGATCGCCATCCTGATGCACCTGCTCTATCCGGGTGTCCGGTTCGTCTTGGTGTTTACCGACACCGTAGCTGAGGAACCTGGTATCTATGTAACCTTGGATGATCTCGAGGCCTTTCTCGGCCGATCTATTACTCGTCTCACTCCCGAATTGGGACTGTTCGAACTGATCGAAGCGCAGGGCGGCTTCCTTCCAAGTCACAGCGCGCGCTGGTGCACCCGGATCCTCAAGCTTGAGAACTTCAAGCCATGGCTAGAAAGTCAAGGGCAGTACCGCCAACGCCACATGTTCATTGGCATACGAGCGGATGAGCAGGATCGGTTAGCGTTCGCGATCGACGATGTGGAAACACACTTCCCGTTCATCGACATGGGACTGAAGCGCGAGCATGTTTTTCAAATGCTTCGCGAGACCATCGGGATTCCTCGGTACTACGCAAGGCGTACCAGGTCCGGTTGCTCCGATTGCTTCTACCAACGTCGCACTGAAAAGGTAGGCCTCATGCAGGAGCAGCCAATTATCTTCAACCGCGGCGCCAAGTACGAGAAACTCGGACTGGAAGATTCGGCGCGGCACAAGGAGGCTCCACCATTATGGCGCGATTCTGGAATTTCGGAGAACTGGCAGCGGTTGCCTTTACCAACGTCGGACGCCCGAAAGTTCAAGAACCGCCTTAAGAGGGGCACGTCTATTTTCGGTGATCGGGGAATCTACATCGGCGGCGAGTTCTTCTTTGACTCGTTTTTAGGACTTAATGAATTTGTCTGGGCAAAGCGGATACTCACCTATTCGCCGACCCTTGCCGGAATCAAGGACCAGCTGAACGAGCGCTTTCAGCACCTACTCGCCACAAGCGAAGTCCACGATATGACGCCCGATCAGGTTCGCCATGACGTGCGATTCGCCATTTGGTACGTGGAGCTGCCTGCCGACGTGTTCGATCCAGACCCACCAACCGGTGAAAGCTACACTTGGCAGAAAGGAGAATCATACCGGCAGCTTCGACACATTATCCAATGGGCGACGCGCGCCCTTCAGGCCGAAGGTATGCAGCAGGTCGCAAGCATCGAGGCCTCACCGTTGTCGGTAGAGTACGAATGGGCAGAAGAATCCAAGAACGCGCTCAAGCGCGTTCAGCATGCCACCGGCCGCGTTGTCGCATCGATGTGGTACAGGGCAATTGAGCGCGTCAAGGAGCTAGACCTCGAAGAAGCCGTTCGGTCAACACCGTGTCCAATGTGCAGTATCTAACCGTCGAGAGGAGACCGCTCGACAACCTCCTTCAAACCAAATGGCGCCCTCGGGCGCCATTTTTCATTGCCGCACCTGTACGGCCGCCACCCGATCTGCCAGCAGCCCTCGCCGGTTTGACCCAGCTATAAACTCAACCCGGGCCCCTGAACAAAGCACTTGTTCCGGAAGAATGTGGTTGGCGTTGAAAAAGCGATCGTGACCATCATCGCCGGCGATAAAGCCAAACTGCTTTCCTGGGTCGTAGAACTTGCACGTTCCCGTCAGCTTCGGCGCCAACTTCTTGTCGATCGGAGCAGTCATGCTCAGCCCCGCTGCATAGAGATAGACTGCTTTATGGCGAAAGCATCCAGCGCGGACGCATCAGCGCCGCTGATCGCCTTGTCCAACGCGACCACCGCCTTAGCTCGCTCGATGTCCCTATGATTCGTCGGCACTGTTACCGAGCTTTGCGACAGAGCAAATTCTTTGAGGCCGTCGGTTGTCGACTTGGCTACGCTATCTGCCGGCGCCATGGCCATGATGAAGCGCTTTGCCTCCTTACCGAATGCGACAGAGACGATGTCTGTCACCCATACCCGAAGCGTCGCGTCTTCGACACGGGTGAGAGTGGAGCGGGACTGAACGCTGCCGGTGAACTGGTTGCCGATGCTCAGCTCTGCATCCTGGAATGTGCCGTCGACCACGATGCACACCAGGCGAGACTTGAAGTACATGCGGGACCAAAGCAGATGGCTGATGCGGAAAGCGAGCGCCGCTGCGGCAGTCAAGGCAACGGTGACCAGCACCGCCCGCGTGATATCCATCTTCGCCATCGATCCCAGCTGCGGAGCGTACGCCGCCGCGGTGAGAGCGCTGGCCACGCTCACCAGCAGCCCCCACACGTTAAGGGCAGTGAGCCATCGGACGTGGCGCGCTCCGAAAGCTTCTGAGAGGCTGCCGATCGCCATATTGTTAAAGGGTGTCGGCTGAGTTTCTTCCAGAATGTAGCCCTGGAAGCTACCGCGATCACTTTCTGTTGCGCCCGGTGGGACATTGGCGTAAGCACGATTTGGCGTGTTGCGAACCCACTGGCTTTGGAAGTCACGGCTCACCTTGGTCCAAAGTTGCGCAGGATGGCAGTTCATAGAAATGGTCGTCTGCTCGCAAGACACGCTGGTCTGCTCGACATTGTCCAGCTGGGAGAACAACGACGCAAGGAACATGGCGGATGCGACCATCGAAGCCACCAGCATCAATGTCGGCGCAATCCACATAGGCGGGATTGGGTACGCCGGCATGTAGTGTGGGATCGCCACTGGCCCAATCACCGAGAAGACCACTAGGCCGAAAAGGGTGACCACCATCTTGTTGGAGTCTCCAACCTTGCTCGCACTGACGTCTTCAACATCCTGTTTCAGAAAGGGGGTTAGGATCGACAGCCCGGTCATTGGCAGGTAGAACCAGGACACGACACCCTCGTAAGAGGAGCCCGCGACACACACATACGACACAATCATCGAAATCAGGATCGCGGACATGGCAACCAGCGAATGGAAGTGCTGTACGGCCGCGACCTGAATTGGAGGTGGGGATGTAATCAGCGGCTTGATTAGGGTGTAAAGCAGCCCGTTCAATGCACCCTTCGGTTCCGGAAACTCGATCGCGCCGTCACGGAGCGTCGAGATAAGTCCCCGCGCGCCGTTGCCGAGCCCGAACGTGGTGGGCTTAAGCTCCTGGGCGAGGCCGCGGGGCTGCTTGATGCCCATGTAGAAGCGGATGTGTGACAGGGCCTGGATCAAGAACTTCGTCGCAGCACCGAAAAGCACGACGGCCAGCATGACCGTAACGCCCGCCAGTTTCACTTCGTTGGATTGGAAGTATGCTCGCGCAGCCAGGAGTACGGAAATCGCGCCGGCTACCAGCGCAATCGACGACAAGGCGAGGAACAGGTTTTCAACCTTGAATGGGTTGGGTACGTCGTTGGCGATGCTGTCGCCGGCATGGAATTCGTAAGTCAT